>JBBDND010000138.1:0-4422 GCA_040877865.1 Bacteriovoracaceae bacterium
CCCAATTAGGCCCCACTCCCAACCCTAAAGCGGGAGACCTGGCTTTTCCCTGCTTTGCTCTGGCAAATATTTTAAAATCCAGTCCGGTGGAAATTGCCAAAAAGCTTGGGCAAGCTCTAAATTCAAATCCTTTCGTTAAAAATTCCCTTGCAGCCGGGCCCTATTTAAACTTTTTTATAAACACCGGGGCTTTGTTTAAAGATCTGGCCCCCCAACTCGAAAGCGGAGCGTTTTTCCGACAGCCCCTGGTTGAGCGCGCCCCAAAGACCATTATTGAATTTTCCCAGCCAAACACCCACAAGGAAATGCATGTGGGGCATATGAGAAACCTTTGCTTGGGAGACGCGCTAATCAAGGCGCATCGTTACGCGGGAGTGGAAACCATCTCCACCACTTTTCCAGGAGACGTGGGAACCCATGTGGCCAAGTGTCTTTGGTATCTAAAAAATATCAACAAGGAAGAGGCTCCCAAAGAACGAAAAGGCGCCTGGTTGGGCTCCATGTACACCCAAGGAAGCAATTTTTTGAAAGAGCGCCAAGGAACGCCCCAAGAGGAAGAGATTAAAAAAGAAATGGGCGTCATATTAAAACAATTGGAGCAAAAATCCGGAGAGTATTTTGAACTCTGGAAAGAAACCCGCCAGTGGTCAATCGAGCTCATGAATCAGGTTTATGAATGGGCGAATGTGGACTTTGACACTTGGTATTGGGAATCCGACGTGGACAGCGATTCAGTGGCCTTGATTAAAAAGTATTATGAAAAAGGACTTTTTGTAAAAGATCAAGGGGCCATTGGCATTGACCTAAGCGAAGACAAGCTGGGTTTTTGCCTCGTTTTAAAAAGCGACGGCTCGGGACTTTACACCACTAAAGACATTGAGCTTGCCCGCAGGAAGTTTGAGGATCAAAAAGTGGACAAATCCATATACGTGGTGGACAACCGCCAGGCCTTGCATTTTAAACAAGTGTTTAAGACTTTAGAAAAAATGGGCTTTGACAAAGCCAAAGACTGTTATCACCTTCAGTATGAAATGGTTGAGTTGCCGGACGGCGCCATGAGTTCCAGAAAAGGCAATGTCGTCCCCTTGCAAAGTCTTATCGATCAAATGGTGGCAAAAATCAAAAACGACTACCTGGAAAAATATCAAGAAGAATGGAGCCGGGAAGAAATTAACAACACGGCAAACACCATCGCCGCGGGTGCCATCAAGTTTGGCATGAACCGCATCGATCCCAATAAAAAGATTGTTTTTGACATGAACGAATGGCTAAAACTGGAAGGAGAATCCGGCCCTTATATTCAATACGTTTACGCCAGAATCCAATCCATGCTTGCCAAACTGGACAACAACTTGGCGGCGGATTACGATCAGTTGGAAGACCCCATTGAAAAACAAACCCTTTTGCTTATTAACCAATTTAACGACGTGGTGGAATTGGCGCTCAAAAACTATAAAACCAGCGTCATCTGCAATTATCTATACGATCTTTCCAAAGCCTTTAATCAATTTTACGCCAACTGCCCCGTGGCCAAAGCCCCCACAAAAGAACTGGCCGGCGCCAGAAGAGATTTGGCCCAGGCCTGCGCTTTGACCTTAAAAGAAGGATTGGCGCTTTTGGGCATAAAAGCCCCCAAACGGATGTAGCTTGATAAAACCCGCCATTTACAGTACAAACAGGTTGAAATTTAACTTATTTCCCTCCTTTACGGCATTATCTATTGAAATTTAGGGTAAATTCAGATATTCAGTGGTAATATTAAAATAAGGGGTTTTTTACCCTATTTAAAATAAAATGGGCTAAGATGCTGAAAATAAATAGAAAAGTTGAATACGCGCTAATTGCCTTAAAGGTGATGCTGGAAAAGGGCAAATCTGAGTTGACCACGGCCAGGGAGGTTAGCGACAAGTTCAACACTCCATTTGATACCACCGCCAAAGTCATGCAGCTCATGAACAACAGCAATATTTTGATTTCAGTCAAAGGAGTCAAAGGCGGCTATTACCTAAACCAAGATCTGTCCACCTTGAGTTATATGGCCTTGGCCGAGTTGATTGAAGGCAAAACTATTTCCATTGACTGCGAAGACATCAAATGTTCTTTGCTGGGATCGTGCAATATCACAGGCCCTATAAAAAAATTGAACCAATATCTTAACGCCTTTTTTCGGGACTTAAGCGTCGAACAGCTATTAAACGAAGAAATGCCAATAGACCTAAACGCGCTGGCAAAGCGCAGGGACCACGCTCATGAGCTTTGAAACAAAAATTAAGGAAGAATATAAATGGGGATTTGAGACCGATATTGAAAGGGAGGAATTCCCTAAAGGCCTCAATGAAAACATTGTCCGCCTCATTTCTGAGAAAAAGAACGAGCCGGAATGGATGCTTGAGTATCGCCTCAAGGCCTTTGAAGTTTGGCAAACAATGGAGCACCCCCAGTGGCAATACTGCCATATTCCCCCCATTGATTTTGAGAATCTTTATTACTATGCCAGCCCCAAAAAGAAAGAGGGCAAAGACGCTCCCAAAAGCCTGGAGGATTTGGATCCAGAGCTGCTGGAAACATTCGAAAAATTGGGCATTCCCTTGCAAGAGCAAAAAAGGATAAGCGGTGTGGCAATGGATGTTGTTTTTGACTCCGTGTCTCTGGGAACCACTTGGAAAGAAGACTTGGAAAAAGTGGGTGTCATTTTCTGCTCCATCAGCGAAGCTGTAGAGAAATATCCCGAGTTGGTAAAAAAACACATGGGCACAGTAGTGCCGCCCACAGACAACTTTTACGCCGCTCTCAATTCCGCGGTGTTCTCTGACGGCTCGTTTTGTTACATTCCCAAAGGGGTTACATGCCCCATGGATTTATCCACCTATTTTAGAATCAACGCCAAGGAAACCGGACAGTTTGAAAGAACGCTGATAGTGGCCGAAGACGACTCTTACGTAAATTACTTGGAAGGTTGCACGGCCCCCCAGCGAGATGAAAACCAATTGCACGCGGCCATCGTTGAAATCGTGGCCATGAACAACGCCGAAGTTAAATACTCAACTGTTCAGAACTGGTATGCCGGAGACAAAGAAGGCAAAGGCGGCATTTACAACTTCGTCACCAAAAGGGGAATCTGCAAAGGCAAAAACTCCAAAATTTCCTGGACGCAAGTGGAGGCCGGATCCTCCATTACCTGGAAATATCCAAGCTGCATATTGCAAGGGGACAATTCAGAAGGAGCCTTCTATTCCGTGGCTTTAACCAACCACATGATGCAAGCGGACACCGGCACCAAAATGATTCACATTGGAAAAAACACTAAATCCACCATTATATCCAAAGGCATCAGCGCGGAAAAGTCTGAAAACGTCTATCGCGGTTTGGTAAAGATTCTGCCCTCCGCCAACGGAGCGAGAAACTACTCCCAGTGCGATTCCATGTTGATCGGCGACAAGTGCGGCGCCAACACCTTCCCCTACATTGACGTCAAAAACCCCACCGCCACGGTGGAGCACGAGGCCAGCACCTCCAAGATCAGCGCCGAACAGCTCTTTTATTTGCAGTCCCGAGGCGTTGACCCGGAAAAGGCCATTTCTTTAATTGTAAACGGCTTTTGCAAGGACGTGTTCAAAACCCTGCCGCTAGAGTTCTCAGTGGAAGCGGTAAAACTTATTGAAATGAAATTGGAAAATTCCGTAGGCTAAAAAAAACAAGGACAAATACATGACAATGTTAAAAATCAAAAATTTAAAAGCAAGCGTTGAAGGCAACGATATTCTTAAAGGCCTTGATTTGGAAATAAAGCCAGGCGAGGTTCACGCCATTATGGGCCCCAACGGATCCGGCAAATCAACTCTTTCAAAAGTGATCGCCGGACATCCAGATTACGAAGTGACCGCCGGAAAAATTGAATTTAACATCAACGGCAAACTTACAGACATTTCAGACATGGAGGCCTACGAGCGCGCCAGAGACGGAATATTTCTTGGTTTTCAATATCCGATTGAAATTCCAGGCGTCACAAACATAGGCTTTATGCGGGAGGCTTTTAACGCCTTATGCGAGCACCAGGGCGCGGACATGATGGATGAAAATGAGTTTCGCGATTATATTAAAACCAAGCTTCCCATTTTGAACATGAGCGAGGATTTTCTTGACCGCGCCGTGAACGAAGGCTTCTCTGGCGGAGAGAAAAAGAAAAACGAAATATTGCAGATGCTTGTCATGAACCCCAGACTCGCCCTTTTGGATGAAACTGACTCCGGTCTCGATATCGACGCTTTAAAAACCGTCGCAGAGGGCGTCAACTCCATGAAAAGCAAATATAACTCCATTATTTTAGTGACTCACTATCAGAGACTTTTGGATTATATCAAACCAGACCGCGTCCACGTGCTTGATCAAGGCAAGATTGTCAAATCAGGCGACAAGGACTTG
>JBBDND010000139.1:0-4295 GCA_040877865.1 Bacteriovoracaceae bacterium
TTGAAGGCTTTTTTTAGCCTCTTCTTGCAGTTTGTGGGAAGAAACTAATTGAACGTCCACTTTTGAAAAATCGCATTTCTTTCTTAATTCGTCTCTGCCTTCTTCTGTGGCGACAAGCTTCTTTATATTTCTTTTTGGATTTTTAAGCGCGGCGGCCACGCTGTGAACGCCAATGATTAAATCAAGATCAGACATGTCCATCAAGCAGCTCTCTTAGAAGTTCTTGAGTTTTCGTTATAGCCATTTCTTTTTTAACTTTGTGGACTTGGCCCGTCTTCCTTACTTTTATTTCCAATTCCCCCGACTTTTCATAATCGCGCTCTCCCAATAACACTCGAAGAGGCAATCCCAACAAATCGGCGTCTTTAAACATGGGGCCGGGGCCAAGTCCTCTATCGTCAAACAGAACTTCGACGCCGGCCTGCGACAACTCCTGATAAATTTCTTCACCCAAAGCCTTTGTCTCTTGCTTTTTGCCAATAAGGGCCAAATACACTTGAAAGGGGGCAATGGGAGCCGGCCAAACAATTCCGTTTTCATCGTGGTTTTGCTCAATCGCGGCGGCCATCGTTCTTGTGACGCCAATTCCATAACAGCCCATAAAAGGATACTGACTTTTGCCATTTTGGTCTAAAACTGAAGCTTTCATGGCCTTTGTGTATTTATCGCCTAGCTGAAAAATATGTCCGACTTCAATTCCTCTGCGCAATTCCACAGGACTTTTACCGTCCGGTCCCAAATCTCCTTCACGGGAGATTCTCAAGTTCGCGGTTTTAAATTCTTGAATATCTCTTTTGGGGGTGAATCCTTTTAAATGGAGGTCTTTCTTGTTAGCCCCCGCCACGTAACCCTTTTCCGGGTCTATGCTCTCGTCCAGCAAGACGGGCATTTTCTTGGAAAGCTTAAAAGGGCTCATGTATCCTTTCACCAAACCAAGCTCTTTCAGGTCGCCTTCAGAGGCCGCTTCAATATGATCGGCTTTAAGAAAGTTTTTTAATTTTAATTCATTGAGCTCGTCGTCTCCCAACAACATGACAATATAATTCACCCGTTTTTTTCCATAGGTCGCGGTAAAAACAAGGGTTTTTAAAGTTTGATGAACGGGAATGCTTAATAATTTCGCCACTTTTTCACAAGTGGGCAAATCTTTTGTGTCCACTTGTTCAATCGCTCCCGAAGGCGCGAACTCAAGGGGAGGTCTAAAAGTTTGAGCCTTCTCCAAGTTAGCGGCGTAAGCCGCCGCTTTGGCCTGGACCACCACGTCTTCGCCGGAGTCGGCGATAACTTGAAACTCGTGAGTTTTCGCTCCGGCTCCGGCCATGGCTCCCGGATCGGCTTCAACAATGATAAATTCCAATCCCATCTTGCTGAATATGCGGGAATAAGCTTGGTAGTATTTTTCATAGAGCTCGTCTAAAGAGGCTTTGTCGGCGCTAAAAGTATAGGCGTCCTTCATGGTGAACTCTTTGCCTCTCATTAAGCCAAACCTAGGCCTAATTTCGTCTCTAAACTTGGTCGAGATTTGATAAAGATTGACCGGCAATTGTTTATAGGAGGCGACGCTTTTGCGAAAAACGTCTGTCACTGTTTCTTCATTGGTCGGACTTAAGCAGAAATCATTCTCTTTTCTGTCTTTCACCCTTAACATTTCCGGGCCCATCGCCTCCCACCGCCCGGATTCTTTCCAAAGCTCCGCCGGCGTGACAAAAGACATGCTTACTTCTTGAGCTCCAATTTTATTCAACTCTGATCGAATAATAGCTTCAATTTTCTGCAACGTCCTAACGGCCATTGGCAAGTAAGTGTAGATGCCCGCGCTGGTTTTATGGATAAAGCCGGCCCGAACAAGGAGTTGATGAGACGCAATTTCTGCGTCGCTGGGAGCTTCTTTATAGGTTTGCCATAGAGCTTGAGAAAGTTTCATTTGCGGTCTACCTGAAAATGCTAACGGCGTTATAGTCTTTTTTCTCTATAAACACTTCAAGCACGCAGTTTTTGGCCATATCCACTCCCACGCTTACGCTTGGGCCTGTGTCCTGAGCCACCTCCAACAAAATCATTTCCGATGAAAAGGAAAAGTCGGAGCAACTCAGGGTTTTAAATTCGGCCAAAAAAACGTTAATCATGGGCAAAGGTCTAAATTCAAGCAGCTTTAGCTCTTCGTTGGCCTTTATGATCATGGAGCTTTTATTATAAGTTAGCTCTATTTCTCTATCTATTTTATAGGTTCTGCTTTCCACCAAGTCAGCCCATTTAATATTTTGGGCGTTTTGGGCGTAAAGAGAGGAGGAAAGGGCAAGTAGAGCGATACACGCATAATGAAACATAATCTTCCTTTAAGTAAGTTTCACTAATACATGATTTATTGATGTTTGAAAAGCTAGTTCGTCACTGAGATCATTTGGGGAAGTTTATGGGCTTCCCTGGCCTCAAGCGACAAAGAGCTGGCGGAGACGATTTCGTAACAGGAAGGAGTGTCCAAAATCTTGCGGCACAGCTGATTGTGAAGGTAATGCCCAGACTTGTAAGTGGTGATTTTTCCAGCCACCTCATAGCCCAAAAGGCTAATGTCTCCAATGGTGTCGAGAATCTTATGTCTTACAAATTCATCGACAAACCTTAGACCTTCAGGATTGACGACTTTAAAGTCGTCCAAAACAATAGCGTTGTCTAGCGAGCCGCCTTTAACCAGGCCTTTCCTTTTCAGCATATCCACGTCCTTTAACATTCCAAAAGTGCGGGCGCGGCTGATTTCGCTAATAAAGTTTTCACAGCTGAATTCAAAAATTTGTTTCTGGGCTTTGATGGCCGGGTGCGCAAAAACAATGGTGGAGTCTATCACAAGATTGTTGGCGGGCTCAATTTGCGCCCAGGTGCCATTGCTTTCGACTCGAACTTTATCCACTAAAACCATAAATTTTTTCGATTTATTAAGATTTTGCACGCCGGTTTCTTTTAAAATAAAAACAAAAGAGGCGCTGGAGCCGTCCATAATGGGAATTTCCGGCCCGTCCACCTCGCAAAAAACATTATTAATGCCTAAACCGTAAAGAGCGGACAATAAATGCTCCACGGTGTGAATGGCCCCGGGGCCATCGCCCAGGGTGGTGTTGTTTTCGGTGGCGCCAACTGTTCTGGCGTCGGCCCTCATTGACTTGGAAGAAGCGATGTCGGTTCTTCTAAAAACAATGCCAGTGTCGGCGTTGGCGGGAAAGAGCTTTAAGGTGACTTTTTTTCCAGAATGCAGCCCAATGCCTGTTACCTGAACTTCTTTGGCCAAGGTTCTTTGATATATCATAAACTTCAGCTTCCTTTATCTTCTCTAAAAACAATCACTTTACAAGCCGCCATAGTCTTAATGAGCTGCCGCTAAACCATATTCATTGTTTTGCATTACGTCTTTTAAAGTATAAACGAAATTTGTCAAAACACACGAGTGAAAAAATTTCTTCCTAATTATAGCTATTTAAAGCCAATAACAGAAGAAACAGTTTCTATTTAATGCAATATCACCACCAAAAGTGGCCTAGGCGGCTAGATAAACTACTGTTTTTATTCTTGTCTAGCCTGATCAATCATTTATCAGCAAGTTTAAGCCTTCACAAGCCAAATATCAAAATTAAGATTAATTTATATGGCTCGCGGCTTTCTCAGAAAGAGTTCTTCCCCTTGGAGTTCTTAAAAGGAGACCTTCTTTTAACAAGTAGGGCTCGTATACTTCCTCTATGGTTTGTTTGTCTTCCCCTAGGGTGGCGCTTAAAGCGTCAATTCCCACCGGCCCTCCGCCGTAATACTCCTTAATAACTTGAAGTATTTTCCTGTCCATGGAATCCAAACCCAGCTGGTCAATATCTAAAAGCTTTAAAGCTTTATGCACATCATTGACTTCAACCCTGGCGTGCTCTTCAACCAAGGCAAAATCCCTGACTCTTCTTAAAATCCTATTGGCTATTCGAGGAGTGCCACGGCTTCTTTTTGCGATTTCCGCTTTTGCCGCGCTTTCTAAATCCACCGCCATTTTTTTTGCGTTATTGTTCAAAATTTCAGACAACTCTTGAGCGCTATAATAATCAAAATGTAAATGCGCCATAAACCGGTCTCGCAAGGGATTGGACAGCAATCCGCTGCGAGTGGTGGCCCCCACCAATGTAAGGAACCAAATCAATTTGCATGGTTCTGGCGGAAGCTCCTTGCCCAATGAGGATATCAAGGCGATAGTCTTCCATCGCGGAGTAAAGTATCTCCTCAACGCTTATGTGCATTCTATGAATTTCATCAATAAATAAAACATCCCT
>JBBDND010000140.1:0-4258 GCA_040877865.1 Bacteriovoracaceae bacterium
CGCGCTGTCCACACAGGCGTTCTTTGCTTCAACAAGTGTGGAGACGCCGTCAAGCCACTTCCTGTTTTGAAGCAAAAGCGCGGCCGCGTCTTTAAGGTCTTTTTCAAAGTCTGTTAGAAGCTTTTTTTTTTGATTTGTCTCAATCGCCACCTGGGCGTTTTCAAGCTTGTCCTGGAATTTTCCTTGAATATGTTTTTTTAAGTAAAGATATTCCCTGCCATTCATTCTTTTGTTTCGCTCTTGAAAATCGTTTAGAACTTGCAGCGTTTCCTTGTTCAGATATTGGCGCAGGCAGCGCTCGAGATGGAGAGTGGCGTTTTGTTTGCAGAATGAGGACCTTTTTTCGAACAATTTGTCGATTTGGGGATGAATGTCGGTGAAAACTTGCTTAAGCGCGGCCATGGTTGAGAGGCGAGTTTTTTCGAAGCTGTGAATTTTTTTTATTTGCGCCAGCTCCCGCTCGTCAGTATTTTGCTTGAGAGCGAATTGATCGAGGCTTTCATTGAGATGTTTTGAAAAGCACGCTTGTTTGTCCGAATTGTTAAGCTCGCAAAAAATGTAGATTTGCTTGGGATCTTGGAATTGGACAAAGTCTTTGTGAGAGCTTGCCGGAAAGCGTCCCTTAAGCTTTTGGGTTTGAAGGCTCTCTGAGATATGGGTGAACATGCCCACTTTTTGTATGACGGTTTTTTGACAGCTTGCCAACATGGAGCTTAATAGCAAGAGGCCCAAACCGTTTGCCAAAGGTTTTACCAGAATAATAGAGAGAGTTCTTGGATGCTTCATTTTTTGCCCTTAATTGTTTTCAGGAAAAACATCGGCTGAAAGCCGCTTAAACTTAAGTAAAAAGGTCGGAATTGATGTGAATTTTAGAAATTTTAAGGTAAACTGCCGATTTTAAAGATCCAATCGAGGAGAGTTGGTGGAAGTTCATTTGCTTCACTCCACAAATATTTTTATAAACTTGGCCATGGAGCAAAGCTTGTTTCTCTCTATGCGACGGCGACCAGCCCAAAGGCTTCTTTTAATATGGAAGAACGATCCTTGCGTGGTTATGGGCAGATTTCAAAATCCTTGGCTTGAGTGCGATCTGGAGAAGATGCGCTCCCACAATGTTGGTTTGGCCCGAAGACAAAGCGGAGGGGGGACGGTTTACCATGACAGGGGAAATCTTAACGCCTCTTTTTTAGATTGGAATGAAAATTATAGCAAAGAAAGTATTAACCACATTTTAATCGAGACGCTTAACCAGGCGCTTAAAGAGCGAGGCCTGACGGCGTTCGCCTCAGGTCGCAGCGATATTCAGATTGAAACCGCCCAGGGGAATAGAAAAGTTTCAGGGGCCGCCTTTAAAAAGAAAAAAGATCGCTCCTTTCACCACGCCACCATGCTTTTAAACAGCCAGTTAGACCTGCTCAACCAGTATTTGACGCCCAAATACGACCAAGAGCAAATGAGCACCAAGGCCATAGCGTCTGTTCGCGCCAATGTGGCCAACATTCAAGTTTGCGAGAATGATTTTAAAAGCTCTCTGATTAAAAATTTCGAAAACTTTCACAAACAGAAGGCCCAAATCTTTGAATGGGATGAGGCCCGGATTTTGAAGCGTTTGGAAGGGCGGCGGGATTATTATCATCATCTTATTTCTTGGGAGTGGATCTATGGCGAAACGCCTCTTTTTGAAACCTGTCTGCAAGAAGCGGATTGGAGCGCTCGACTTAAAGTCAAAAAAGGCGTTATAAAAGAGGCGTTATTGGAGCATGAAGGGTTGCATCCCTCTTTTTTGCAAGAGATGAGCGTTTTGCTGGAAAAGACCAAATTGACCAAAGCCTCGTTAAAGGAATGTTTTAAGAATTCTTTGGCGAAAAGCTATGAAAAAGAAGCGGGACTTTTGGAGAAGATGCTTACGCAAGCTTTTACGCCGCTTTAATGCGGTTAATGCGCGATACAGGTGGAACAGCCGCCGGCCTTTTTAGGCTTTATAGCGTTTTCCAGTTTCCACATATTCGAGTACTTTATATTGATGTGACGGCACGCGTCGTCTAGTGATTGGAATTCTTTTTGAAACACTTCATTATTGTCCTGATCGAGAACAGTGACATAATAAATAAAAGTGTATTCAAGAATGTCCGGACTGCCGCCAAATGTGATCATGGCCTTAAGGTTTCCATGCGCGTAAGAGCAATGGGTCCAGTTCTCTGATGTTATTTCCATTTGCCTAAATCCTTAGAATTAGAAAAATTTTTCTTGTCAAATATAGCAGGATGAGTGTAAGTTAGCAATCTCTTAAAAGAGCGTTAATAAATGGAGGATATATGGCAAAAGGGCCAAGAGTTATTATTACTTTGGAATGTACAGAGGCAAGAAAGATCGGGAAAAGCCCGTCTAGATACAGCACCACCAAGAATAAGAAAACTCATCCGGAAAGGTTAGAGCTTAAAAAATATAATCCCGCTCTAAGAAAACACACTGTTCACAAAGAAATTAAGTAATGTTCCAGGCCGCTCTGGCGGCCTTTACTTATGAAAAATTACCCATTTTCTTTTGATCAACTTTCCAAGTTTTCTAATTCAGATCCATATTCATTTATTCCAGCTCATCTGCGCCAGTTAAAAGAAGACCTTGATTTACGCCAAAGACAGTTGCGGTTCCCCGCCATTCAAAACGATGTGGGCTCGTTTTTGGCCTTCTTTTTGACAACGCTCGCGCCTAAACGGGTGTTTGAAATGGGCTCGGGGTACGGGCATAGCGCCTTTTGGCATTTCGTTGGAGCGAACCACAGTTTGGAGCGGGTCGTTTTGACAGAGAAAAGGGAAGACCTAAAAGATGTTTATAACGCCCTTGCTTGGCCGCTGAATTGGAAAAACCGCATGGACTACTGGCAAGGGGACGCTTTTGAAAAATTGTCCAAAGAACGAGAAAGTTTTGATTTCTTCCTGGTGGACGGGATCAAGGCCGACTACTTAGACTTCATCCAAGCGGCCTTAAAGCGTCTTTCTCCCCTGGGGATCATCGCCGTTGACAATAGTTTTTGGAGAGGAAGCTTTTTAAATTCGACTATTAGAGATCGCAAAAAATCGGCGCAAAAAGTTTTTGAAATGCATGAATGGATAAAAGGACGCCAGGATTTGCAAGCGGTGTTCGCCCCTTTTATGGACGGCCTTACGCTCATTAGAAAATCTTCTTAAAAACAAGTTTCAAAAATTATTTTAAATCGTTGTAACGTATCTGAAATCGCTGCAAATAGTCTTTGTGGATTAGGTGAGGGTACTGGCGCTCGGAGGATTTCATTATAAAATATTGTCTTTTTTCAATCTTTAAATCCGGCAGCGAGTTTAGCAAGTTTGTGGCGGTGTAGACCGCGCTCTTGCCGTCTTTGGTTTTTATATTGATTCTATACAGCGGATTTTTTAAATAATTGTCCATAAAATTTATAATCTTTTCGTTTTTAGAGTCAACGATCATGTGACTTTTTACGCCAAGGATGCCCGCAATGGTTTTTTCAACCGACTGGTCTCTTATGACCCGGTAGCGCTTGCTCTGCCAACCTTCGGAGGTTTTTAAAAGACTGTTGGAGCTTTCTCTGTTATTGCCTCGAAAAACGCTCAGTTCTTTAACATCGGCGAGGTTTTGACTGAATATATTGGAGTCCAGAAAGTCGCTCAGTTCCAACAACTCAAGTTTGTGCTTAAGCGTGTTGGTTTGAAAAATAATGTCGTGATTGGATATCGTCATGTAAGAAGTGTTGTTTATTGGATTGACCAGTCCAATTTTTACTTGGATGCGCTCGTCGAGTTTGGTGTAAAGATCCATAATGGCGATGGGCCGGTCTAAAGAAAAGCTTTGCAGATTGATGGGCTCTTTTTGATGTAATGTATATATAGACAAGTTGTCCAGGGATTGAATGATCTTTTCGATTGTCTTTAAAGGGGCCGGCATTTTTCGCGGTTCAATAAGAAACCATTGGCCGTTTTCGTTTAATGTGACGGTAAACTTTCCGAGCCGGTTTTTAAGCCTGATTGTCTTAATATTGGCCAATATATCCGCTTTAATAGGATCGCTAAAGCTGTCAAAGTTGGCGTCGTCAGTGACCACGTTTTGAAAGATTTCGGAAAAGGCCAACAGAGAAAAAAGCCCGAGGGTGAAGGCCGCCAAAAGCCAAGAAGAGACGTAGTTTCTGGTCTTTTGCCTAATAATTTCCATGTTTAAAAACCAAGGTCGTCAAAATCATCGTCGTCATCGTCCCCGGAATCAGGCC
>JBBDND010000141.1:0-4238 GCA_040877865.1 Bacteriovoracaceae bacterium
CCATAAAGGTGTGGTCTTAAACAAATGGCTGGACACTTTTATGCAGTTGAACCTGTGGTTGGTCGGCGGCATGTCAAAACTTGATTGGGTTTCAGTCCACATTTATCATCACGCCTATTCAGATCAGCCGAAGGATCCCCATAGCCCGGTTCAAAAGGGGATATGGCATATATTACTGTTGGGAGTTTTTGACTATACCAAGGCTAAAAATAGCGAACCGGTTTTGAAAATTAGAAAGGCTCTTAAAAGAAACAAATTGGAGCAGTTCATTGCGGATCATACTTTGCTGGGCTTGATCATTATGACCGGAATAAACTTAATTCTCTTTGGCCCTTTGCACGGCAGCTTGATTTCTTTAATTAACTTTTCCATTTCTCCCATCTTTGCGGTGGGAGGAGTCAACGGCCTTGCCCATTGGTGGGGATATCGAAACCACACCTATAAAGACAATAGCAGAAACTTGGGTTTTGTTCTTCCTCTTAACTTTCTTATTTGCGGCGAATTAGACCACAACAACCACCACGCTCATCCCAAATCTTGCTCTTTTAGACATCGTTGGTTTGAGTTTGATTGGGGCTATTTCTATATCAATCTTTTAGACCGAATTAAATTGGCGGCAATCAAGCACGCGTACACGCCCAAGTCTTTGAAAAAAGAGCTGAGCGTAAAGCTTACATCTTTAATGGAGAGAGATTATCGGTTTCAAAAAAGATTGGAAGAGTTGGCGGAAGACTTAAACACGAACAAAAACGAGCTGTTTCAAATGATTAAGGATTATATTGAAGGGAAAAAAGTCAAAGTGTCCGCTGAAGTTAAAGCTTTGGTGAACGAAGCTAAAAGAACCTTTTACGCCAATTACAAATTGAATCTTTCTTATTAATTTTAAGACCCAAATATGTCCACTCTTGGACGGCTCACATCAAGTCGTCCAAGCATTTGCATAAATTTGACTCGGGGAACTTCCTTGCCACCCATAGACGCGATTACAGGCGTGACCATTTGAGTGTCCAAAAAAGGTATCCCTTTTTTTTTCAATAAGAGGCACAACTCAACCAAAGCGGTTTTTGAGGCGTTCTTTTTATTATAAAACATGCTTTCTCCAGAAAAGATTTCTCCCAAGCAAACTCCGTAAAGGCCCCCCGCCAGTTCGTTGTCTTCATACGCTCCAACGCAATAGGCCTTGCCCTGGTAAAACATGTCAACATATCCATTTATAATATCTTGGTTGATCCAAGTGCCTTCTTCGTGCTTGCGCTTTTTATTAGCGCAAAGATTGATGATTTTTTCGAAATCTTGATTGAACTTAATCTCGTAGAGGCCTTTTTTTAGAAACTTTTCCAGAGAGCGGGGGATGTGAAAGTCTTTTAAATCCAGAGCGCCCCTTGGGTCCGGCGCAAACCAAGTGAGGGGAAATTCTTCGCTAACTGGCCAAGGGAAAATGCCTTGCTTGTAGGCCTGAGTGAGAGTTTCAGGGTCAAGGTTTCCTCCTACGGCCAAAAGACCGTCGCTATTGGCGGACTCAATTGGAGGAAATTCGACCGGCATTAATCCATAATCTCCAAAAACTTGTTAATGACAAGTTTTGCGCTCTGTAAAGTTGTTTCAGGCTCCAAACTTTTTGGATCTCTCATATAGCTGGAAACGAAAGGAGCCACTTCCACCAAGTCACAGCCGGTTGTTTTAAATTCTCTTCCCACTCCTTCTATAATAGCGATTCCTTCATGGGGGGAGAGACCGCCTTTTTCAGGAGTTCCGGTGCTGGAGGCGTAAGAAGCGTCCAAGAAGTCTATGTCAAAACTCATATAGACTTCATCAATATTTCTTTTTCTCAAATACGCGAGCGTTTGGTCTAAAATTTCATTAACTCCCTTTTCCTTAAATTCTTGGGCCCAATATTGCTGTATCCCCATCTCTTTGGTCCAATATTCTTTGGGCTGTCCGGAAGATCTAATTCCAAATTGTAAAAGGTCGCTCGGCTTTTCCAATAACTCAATCATATGGTAGGCCCAAGAGGCAAAGCAAATGTCCACTCCCAGTCTTTGATCCATCAAGTCGGTGTGGGCGTCAAAATGAATAATGGCCGTTCTTTTTCCTTGTTCTTTTTTAGCTTTAAGCCAGGATTTGACTAAAGGATAACTTACAGAGTGATCGCCTCCCAAAGCAACAAGTCCTCTTTCCGGGTAGGCCTTAAAGAATTCGTATGAGAAATCCTCCGCAATGCTCAAGGAGCTGACGGGGAGGTCGGCGCCTTTGTAGAGCGCCGCCTGACTAGAGCGAATTGTTTCTTGGTTTAAATACTTGTCGTGCAGAAAGTGGGGAACTGTTTTGGTGTCTCCAATATCCAAAATATTCTTTAAATCTTGCTCCATGGCCGAGCGGATAAACAAAGGTCCCCAGTTGGCCCCTCTTTGAATTCCTCCTCCGGTGTCGGAGGTGATGCCCAATAAAACGTTGGCGGATGAGCCTTCCAATCGCTTCAAGGATTCTTTCCACAATTTTTTGACTTCTTTGATATCAGCCGATCCATAAAGGTTTTTGTGATAGCCTTCTTTTAAACCTTTCGCTGTGTGCACCGTGAAAACGCCGTTTCCTGGCGGACATAAATATTTCTCGCATTTTTCAATCAAGTTAAACATAATAAAACCTTGTTAAAGATAGTTGACCGAGTCTTCTGTTAGAAGCAGCTCTTGATATTTTGTTTTAAACTGTTCCATTTTATTTTCGGAATAGCTCTCCAAGAATTCTTTGATTATAAAGCGCTCAAATTCTATGATGTCGTTGTTGAGTTCTTTGTATACGCCTGCGATATGAGAGGTCTTGTTCAAGTTGGGAAGGTTTTGCAAATATCCAGGCCTGAAGGGTTCTTCATTAAACACGTCAAGATAAGCGTGACTTCTCTCGTTTTTTTTAAGCCAGCTTATCAAATGTTCTTCGTTAACAATCTCGCCTCTGGCGGCGTTGACGATGAGAGCTTCGGCGGAGAGATTCTTTAAAAATTGTTGGTCAATCATTCCTCGGCTAGAATTTGTGAGAGAAGCCGCGATGACAATAACGTCTTTGTCTCGCGCGAGATCGGGGTTCCATTCCCTTTTTACATCCTTGTGAGCGATGGTTTCTGAAGCGTAAGGGTCGTGCGCCACCACTTGTTCGCATAGAGGGGAAAGACTTTGGTACAAAATCTTTCCAACATTGCCCATCCCAATAATCAACGCTTTTTGCTCCTTTAACAATTTCCTGTCCCATTTCCTGTTGTTGGACCAATAGGCGTGATTTTTTATGGGTGTGAAATGATGAAATATGGAGCTTAAAATATACTCAGCGACGGCGTGAGAGCGAATTGGATTCCCCAAGACAATGGGAAAGTTCATCTCTTGGGTAAATCTTTTGGGAAAGTTGTCATGACCGCTATTGGGATGAACCATTAAAATTGTGTTGTCCAAAAGGATTTGAGGCAGTTCCGAAGGTTCAGTGTGCGTGTTGCTAATGAGAATGAATGGCGCGTCATCCCTGATTTCTGTAAGACTTTTTATGTATTTGATCCCAGGAATCGATTCCAACTTCTCTTTTTCTTGTTGGAAAAAAGAGCTGTCCTGATAACTTGAGGAATTTGTTCGGTAAATCTGAGCTTCCATGGGCTGATTTTAATGCAAAAAATGGAGCTAGACCAGTATTTACTGGCGCGCGCTCTGGCGAAAATCCTTCAAAGCGTGTAGGATGGCCCATAATTAGATTTCTTGCCAAAATTCGGAGAACCAATGATATCAATAAAATCTTCACGAGAGATAGAGATAATGAAAGAGTCGTGCCAACTCGCCGCCAAAACTCTTAATTTTATAGAGAAGAAATTGGAAGCGGGCATGAGCACCGAAGACGTTAACCAGCTTTGCCACGAGTTCATCACTTCTCAAGGCGCTTACCCTTCGCCGCTTGATTATCATGGTTTTCCAAAATCTGTCTGCACATCTCTTAATGAAGTCATTTGCCATGGAATTCCCAACAAGAAAGACGTCCTGAAAGACGGGGATCTTTTGAACATAGATGTCACCACCCATTTCAAGAAGTTCCATGGCGACACAAATAGAACGTTTTTTATAGGCAATGTCAGCGAAGAAAATAAAAGATTGGTCAAAGTGACTTACGAGTGCATGATGGCGGGAATTGAAGTTTGCAGGCCGGGGGCTCGGCTGGGAGATGTGGGAGCGATTATAGAGGAAATGGCCCATGACAATGGATATAGC
>JBBDND010000142.1:0-4200 GCA_040877865.1 Bacteriovoracaceae bacterium
GAAGCCTGGTTACGTTTGGAATGAGCATGTCGCCATTCATTTTTGCCACTTTTTACTCCACGTCGTAGACGTTGGTTATGCCGGTTCCAACTTGCTTGTTATTAGCCTCGTAAGCCTTCACCGGATTCGTCTTGTTTAAGTTTACTTTAGAATTGTCTTGCCCCGCAATAGGCAAATTTGTTGGGTTAGTTTTTGCCGCCACCTTTTCTTCAACGCCGGCCAAAGCCGAGCTAATTTGCGGAGCGTCTTCTCGCAATTTCATGCCAGCGGTCTTGCCCGGATTGTGAAAAGAGTCCACATCTCGAAGGAACACTTTCTTGCCGTCAACCAGCAACACTGTTTCGCCGTTTTCAAAAAAGACCGACTCAACCATGCCTTTAACTTTTGTTTCAACCTGCATTGGCTCGGATGTTTCATCCCAGGCCAGAACGTTGACGCGATATTCGCCGGCCAAACTCGGAGTTCCGTCCAAGGCTACTCCGTCCCAGGCGACATTCTGATTGCCTCTTCCCAAATTTTCTTTCCATACCTCTCCAACCATATTGTTGTTGGAGTCAAAAACTCTAACCAGCGCTTTCGCCGCCGGTTTTGGAAGAGTGAACAAGATGTCCGCTTCAGTTCCTTCGCCTTCAAAGTCAAGTGTGCGTCCTTGCGTCACCACTTCTTTTCCTAGAAAGCTGGCGCCGTAGAACTTGTCTTCCGTTTTTGCGTTCTTATTAAGCCCGTCAAATTTTGAGTTTAAATTGGAGAGCTGTTCCAATTGGGAAAACTGGGCCAACTCGGAGGCCATTTTCCCCTGTTCCATGGGCTTCATGGGATCTTGATTTTGCAATTGATGGGTCAAAAGTTTTAAAAACTCGTCTTTGCCCATCTTGTTGTGCTTTTTGCCGTCCACGAAAAGCTCGTTATTGGGCTTATATCCGGTGATTTTGTTTAGCAAACGTTCTTTTTCTTTGGGGTTTAGATCTTTTTGGTTGGAGACGTCTTTGGGAGCGATGGTGACATCGTTAAAACCTCTTTCACTGTTAGTTAAAGGCTTTCCCATTTGCATTAAGCCGACTTCCTTTCTTCTCTAAGAAGGCTCCAAAGCTCTTCGCGGCGCTCAGCCCCTTCTCTTTTGTGGTGGCCGCCTGATTGATTTTGATTGGCAAATTGCTTGCCGCTTTGTTCGGAGCTGTTTTGATTGTTGTTATTATTGGAAGATGAGCTTTCCAGCTTGAATTCTCCCACCTGCACGCCGGACTTATTCAGCGATTGCATCAACTCGCCTTGATGCTGTTGAAAAAACTTGGCGGCCTCGGCGCTTTGATGGCCAATAACCACATTTATTTTTCCGCCCGCGCCTTTTTGCACGAAGATGTCAACGTCGCCGAGTTCGGCGTGGTTGAACCTCATGGAAGCGCTAGGCTCTTTAGCGGCTTTGGCCTGAACAATATAGTCTTGAATTTGAGTGATCACGGCGTCGACATCGCTGTTTTTTGTCAAAGCGCCCATGTCAAAAACCTTTGCGGCGTTTTGGGCCCCTTGGATATTGTTATTTTGCGATTTTGCGTTCAACAATTGCTCTTGCCCGTGTCCCCATTCCTTTAAAGAAGCCGACTCGCCCTGAACTTGCAATGGAGCTTTAAAAAGCTCGCCTTGCTTTTGCTCAAAAGCTTTGTTTGTCAATATCGATTCTTGCTCGTTTTTATACTGCGCTTTTAAGGCCCTGTCTTTTGAGGAGGAGCTTTGTTGCGCCATAAACTGGTTAAGATCGACCAGGCCTTGGTTGTTTTGCAATAACTGGCCTTCTTTTACTTGAGCCCCGGTTGCTTGAGCCGTATTTTGATTAGCCGCCTGTTTTTGAACGGCGAATATGGACTTTCTTTCGGGCATGAATTGCCTTGAGGCGTCTTCGGCGTTGCGGACGGCCTTGCCCTCGCTCTGCAAGAGTTTCGCTAACTCTGATTGGTTATTCGCGTTTAAAGATTGTTTTTTTCCCAACAAGGCCTGTTCGGCCGCGCCGGATTCAGAAGGAGCGCCGCCAAGTCTTAACACGTTTTCAGGCAACAGGTTTTGAATTTTTTGATTAAGCTCGCCTTGCTTTTGTTCTAAAAGCCCGCTTTGTTGGTTGACCTTGTCAACAAGCGCCTGCGCCTCGTCGAACGACATGTTTTTTAAAGCCGCTTGAAAATCGTCGGGCAGCTCGCCTTGCGCGTTTAGCAATTTTGCCAACTCGGGATCCAGCTTTAATTGCTCGCCAAGAGCCGCAAAGAGGTCTTGCTCTCCGCTAGAGACTCTTCCCGGGGCGTGGGAGGCGGTTTGAGCGTTTAATTTTGGCGAAACATTTGTCATTTATCTCTCTTTATAAAACAATTATTTTAAATTGCTCACTCTATCATTGTCGCATATTCAAGTATTGCTTTTGAAGTCGGGCAGAAACTTCCTTGTCCATTAAATTAAAAATCCTTGAGGCCCGCTCCGGCTCGATCATTTCAATGATTTTCACGGATATAGAAGATTCTTGCACAGACAATAATTCCGCGGCTTTAAGAGGTTTCATATTGGAGATGACGCTGACAAGTTGTTTTATTCTCATCGCTTCTTTGCGTTGATTCTCATCGATGCAACCCAAGATTTTCTTTTGCCTGTTTTCAAGCTTAAGCACCTGCCCGGCCAAACTTTCTTCGCTTAAACGAATTTGCTCTTGCCTTTTTTCCAGCGCTTCTTCCTTTTCCTTAAGAAGCCTCTCTTTTTCCAGCAACTCTTTGGTTAATTGAGCCACAGAAGACTTTTTAAGTCTATCCACCTGGGCCTCCACCGCAATTTTTAGTTTTTCTTTAAATTCTTTTTCAGAATATATTTTTTTGTTTTCTTTGCTTTCGTCCGCCTTGGCCAAGGCGCTTGTCGCCATGGCCGTCACCGTCACTGTCACTGTCACTGTCACTGTCACAAAAGACGTCAAACAGAAAGCAAGAAAGAGCGACTTTATTTTCATTTTTCCATCCTCTTTTGAAGAAGCGACCAATTCATGACCTGCTCTTCAATTTTTTGGTAAGACTTTTTATTCATCTCTTTTTTGCGCGCTTTTTTGTCCTTTTCCTTCATCTCTTCCAAAACCTTTGTCTTGGCCCTTAAGCCTTTAAGCTCCTCGTATGATCTGGCCAAAAGATCGTCCAGCGCGGCGATCTCTTCCTGCAGTTTTCCAATAGCGGCTCTTTTGCCTTGAACAAAATATGGATAGAAGCTCAGATCCAAACCGGTGGCTCCGCCTTTGGCGACAGTGGCTTCTTGAGACTCGTAGGCCTGGTCGATGCCGCCTTCTTGTTTCCTGACAGAGTCTTCCAACTCCAATTTCTTAGTTTGCAGCCTGCCTATGCGCATTTTTGACTCGTCTTCGCGAAGTTTTCGCATTTTCAGCAAGGCCTCAAGCTTGAACTTGTATTTTTTCATCCGCCCTCACCTTCTTGGAAAAAATTGGGATCGACTTCCGTCTCCGCTTTCCTGGCGATCTCAACCATCCTGTCGAAAACGTCGTCCAAAGAGTAGGACTCTTCCACTCGCTGTTTCAACAGGTTCATAAGATCCTCATAAATAATAATCGCCTTGTCCACTTTTGGATTGGTGCCCTTGGCGTACGCCCCAACATTAATCAGATCTTCCGATTCTTTATAGGCGGCCATAAGATCGCGCAAATGTCCGGCGACTATGCCATGCTCTCTTGAAACAACTTTGCCCATAACCCGGGACACTGACTCCATCACGTCAATGGCGGGGTAGTGGTTTTTAGCCGCCAACGCCCGGCTCAGCACGATATGCCCGTCCGCGATAGCTCTGACAGCGTCTGTTATCGGCTCGTCCATGTCGTCGCCTTCCACCAACACCGTGTAAATGCCGGTGATTGTGCCGGCGTTCTTCTTGGTGCCCGCCCTTTCCATAAGCTTTGGAAGTTTCGCAAAGACGCTTGGCCCGTAGCCTTTTTGTCCCGGCGGCTCTCCCGTTGACATGCCTATTTCCCGGTTCGCCATGGCAAAGCGAGTCACTGAATCCATCATAAACATAACGTCGTTGTTTTGGTCGCGAAAGTATTCCGCAATAGTTGTGGCCGCGTAGGCGGCTTTTGACCTGATCAGAGCCGAAGTGTCCGAAGTCGCCACCAAAATCACGGATCTTTTCATGCCTTCGGGGCCCAAGTCAGACTCGATAAATTCCAGCACCTCT
>JBBDND010000143.1:0-4163 GCA_040877865.1 Bacteriovoracaceae bacterium
TCGACCCGAACCCCAAAAAAGCGAGCAAAGAAATAGTGTCCCAGCTCGTGAAAGAAAACCAAGGGACCAAGAAAGACAATAAATATAAGAATTTTTTCGAGCAACATGTTTTTTTACCTTAAGTTTTTGACGACAAACAAAAATAGCGGAGCGACGAACAAAAGGCTGTCCACTCTGTCATACATGCCGCCATGGCCGGGTATGAGCTGAGAGCTGTCTTTTATATTGAACTGACGCTTCATTTTAGATTGTACCAAATCTCCGAGTTGAGAGCAGCAGGCAATAACAAGAAACGCCACAACTATCTGAAAAGACAATAAATTAAATGACACTTTCCAAAAAATGCCGGTCAGAATGATTGAGCTTAAAACTCCGCCAATAAAGCCTTCCACAGTTTTTTTGGGACTGACAGAGGGCCACAACTTTCGTTTTCCAAAGTTTTTCCCCACCACCCAAGCGCCGCTGTCGACGCTAAAATTTAAAACCACTAGTCCCGTTAACAAAAGACGCCACTGGGGCGGATGAATTAAAGCGGCCAGATTCATAAAAGGAATTAAAAACACCACGCCCATTAAGAAGGTTGAAGCTTTCAAGTACTTTATCAGAAGCTTTGAATCCTTTTTTGACATGAAAAGAAAAAGCAGCAAAAGAACGTCCAGGGCGAGGCCCGCATTATTAAAAGCCTGAAAAAAAGGCTCATTGGGCTCCATAAAGTTGAGATATCCAAAGCCAAAGACAAACGAGCCTTGAGCCAAAATATAGGAAACATGCTTGCGGGAAAAACTTAAAAAATTGACTATAAATTCGTCAAGCACCAAAGTTCCCACCACGGTCAACAGCGCCAAGAACGGGATTCTGCCAAAAAAAGCCGCCCCAAAAACAATAAGCAACAGGCCTATTGCGGAAATGATTCTAAGTTGTGTGTTCGACATGCCGCTAGTTCCCATGAGAAATGGCCTCCATTTTTTCTTTTTCCGCGTTATTGCCCTCTTGCTTTATGTTAGCGCTCTTTGAAAGGGCTCCAAATCTTCTCTCGCGTTTAGCGACTTCATCTATTATTTGTACAAACTCTTTTGAAGTGAAGTCTGGCCATTTTGTGGCGGTAAAAAAAAGTTCAGCGTAATTGCTTTCCCACAACATAAAGTTTGAAATTCTTTGATCTCCCCCGGAGCGAATCATCAAGTCCACGTCTCCGGCGTCAGGCCGATACATGCGAGAGCTGATAATATCTTCGGTCAAAGGTTTGCCGGGATTTTGCGCGACAAAGGAGTTCACTGCGTCCACAATTTCCCTTCTGCCTCCATAGCTAAAAGCGAAATTAAGCTTAAGGCCGTCGCAGTCTGAGCTCTCTGATTCGATTTTTTTTATAAGGTTTTTTGTCTCTTCGTTCAGATGGGAAATGTCTCCAATCATCTTAAACTGGACATTGTTTGCGACAATATTCTCTCCCTCTCTAATCAAAAATTTCTTTAACAACCTAAAAAGCGTTTGCACTTCTTCTTTAGGCCTGTTCCAATTTTCTGTGGAGAAAGCGTAAAGCGTTAAAGCTTTCAGATTAATTTCGGAAGCGGATCGCACAATTTCGTTAACAACCCGGGCGCCTCTAATGTGGCCCCAAACGCGGGTATGACGGCGCTCGTTGGCCCAGCGCCCGTTTCCATCCATAATTATAGCGACATGATTAATTTTTGACATGTTAAACAGTAAGGAGTTCTTTCTCTTTGGCCTCAACCAACTTGTCCACTTCGCTTACATATTTGTTGGTAATTTTTTGAATTTCGTCTTGAAATTTTTTGGAATCGTCTTCAGTAATTTCTTTGTTCTTTTCCGCTTTTTTAACAACTTCATTTTGGTCTCTGCGGGAATTTCTAACGGATATTTTAGCCTCTTCCCCCATTTTCTTGACCTCTTTCACCAGGTCTTTTCTTTTTTCTTCCGTAAGAGCCGGAAAATGGATTCGAATAAAGTTTCCGTCATTTGACGGAGTGACCCCCAGGTTGGCGTTAATAATCGCTTTTTCTATTTCCCCCAAGATACTTTTGTCAAAAGGCTGGATTTGCAGAAGCCTTGCCTCAGGGGTGGAAACTTGGCCGACTTGATTCACTGGAGTCGGGCTGCCGTAATAGTCCACGCTGACGCCGTCTAAAATGTTGGCGTTGGCCCTTCCAGTTCTAACTTTTGTAAAATCGCGCTGAAGAGATTTAATCGCTTTTGACATTTGCTCGTCTAAACTAGATTTAATTTTATCCATCATGTCCAATCTCCTTAATTACTCTTTCTTTGTCACGAGGGTTCCAACCTTTTCCCCGGCGGAAATTTTTTGAATATTTCCGGGATGAAACATGTCAAAGACAATAATGTCCATGTCATTGTCCATGCAAAGGCTTATAGAAGTCGAGTCCATTATTTTTAACCCCCTGTTTAAAACCTCGATATATGAAAGTTGCTCAAATTTCGTGGCGTCGTCGTGTTTCATGGGGTCTTTGTCGTATATGCCGTCAACTTTGGTGGCCTTCATGATGACATCCGCTCCAATCTCATTCGCCCTAAGAGCGGCGGTAGTGTCTGTAGTGAAGTACGGATTGCCTGTGCCGGCCGCAAAGATGACGATTCTCTTTTTTTCCAAATGCCTTACAGCTCTTCTTCTTATATAGGGTTCGGCGACTTCTTTCATTTCAATGGCGGAAAGCACCCTGGTGAAAATGCCCCTTCTCTCCAAAGTGTCTTGCAACGCCAGGCAATTAATCACCGTGGCCATCATTCCCATGTAATCGGAAGTGGAGCGATCCATCCCCGACGTGGCGCCCGCAACGCCTCTATGAATGTTTCCACCGCCTACAACAACGGCGACCTCAACGCCTAACTTGTGAAGATCGGCTATTTCAGCCGCAATCGTTTCCAGCAGGCGGCCTTCAATTCCAAAGCCTTTGTCGCCCGCAAGAGCTTCGCCTGACAACTTAAGGAGGATGCGGCTATATTTCATATTTCTAATCCTTCAATAAAAAAAAGGGGCCTAAAGAGCCCCTCTTAATTAAAAATTAACCCTTGGCCAACTTAGCCACTTCCTCGGCGAGATTGTCTTGCTTTTTCTCAATCCCCTCGCCCAAGTTTATTTTTATAAAATCTTTGACACTGACGGAAGATCCTATTTTTGCTTCGACTTCTTTTAAAAGCTTTCCAACAGACAGATCCGGATTTTTAACGAATTTTTGATCCATTAAACACACCTCGGAAGCAAGCTTGTTCAGCTTGCCTTTAATGATGTTTGGAATCATGTTTTCAGGCTTGCCCTGTTCTTTGAGCTGGGCTTCGTAGACAGTGGCTTCTCTTTTTTTGAAATCCTCGTCAATTTGGTCGGCGGTCAAGAACTTGGGGTCCGCGGCGGCGACATGCAAGCACAAATCATTTACCAGCTCGCCAAATTCCGTTTTCTTAGCGGCCTCAGCCGAATCAGTCGCGACAGTCACTAAAACTCCAATTTTGCCGCCGTGAACGTAGCTTCCAATTTTGCCTTCGCCGCTCAAAGTGGTTTTGGCGAATCTTCTGACATCTATCTTTTCGCCAATCTTAAGGGTCAATTCCTGAACCCACTCCTGGACTGTTTTATCGCCCATTTTTTCTTCTTTTAATCCCTCAGTGGAAGAGGCATTGCTAGAAACCAAATGGCTGGCCGTTTGATCAACAAAGTTTTGAAAGTCTTTGTTCTTGGCGACAAAATCCGTCTCGCAGTTGACTTCCACCAACGCGCCGACGTTGCCTTCCACCACGGAGCCGATAAGCCCTTCGGCTGCCACTCGGCTGGCTTTTTTAGCGGCGGCGGCAAGACCTTTTTTCCTTAAGAAATCAACCGCCGTTTCGATATCGCCGTTAGATTCAGAAAGGGCTTTTTTACAATCCATCATCCCCGCGCCTGTTTTTTCTCTTAATTCTTTTACTTCTTTCGCTGTAAACGCTGCCATAATTTATCCTTATTTATTTTTTAATTTTTATTTTACGCTTCGCCCTCTTGTTCAGCCATTTTAAGCTCAACGTCTTTTTCATATTTTTCCAAGATTTCCTTTTCCAAATCAACGTCTTTACCCGCTTCGCCGGTGGTTTCGCGCTTAACGCCTTTTGAGCCTTCCGCCACGGCTCCGGAGAAGTACTCCAAGAAAAGGTTGATG
>JBBDND010000144.1:0-4119 GCA_040877865.1 Bacteriovoracaceae bacterium
AAATTTTAGCGTCTGAAAGCGACTCTAGCTCCACCGCCATCATGTCCGCGGGCAATAGTTTGGCAATATAGTCGGGCTTAAATATTTTGGGCTCAATAATAGGAAATGCCACTTCTGCTTCTTCAATTGATTGCATCCATAGAATTAAAGTGCTGTCGCCTGGGTCTACAACGAAGAATTGTCTTAGTTTTTCAAAACCAAGCACCCCTTCGGAAAATGTAATAATATCTTCTTTATTGACTTGTAATTCACCGAATCTTGTAGTGTTGACCTTCACATCTTCCTCCGAATCAAAAAGCAGGTAGCTTAATTCCTACCTTTTATGATGGTATCAGTCAATTATATTGATTCGCAAGCGGGAATTTATTTCTTCTTCAAATCTTCGCTAAGGCGCGTTAAGTCGGAAGGGGTGGATTTAGCTGCTTCGGTGTTCTGGTCTTGGATGGCCTGGTATACCTCTTCCCTGTGTATTTTAGTTTCTTTCGGAGCTTTTATGCCTAAACGCACTTGCTTTCCCTTGATTTGCACAACAACTATTTTGATATGATCGTCAATGGCTATGCTTTCTCCAAGCTTCCTTGTTAGAACTAGCATTAGTTTATTCCTCTTAACTAATTAAGTTGGTTTCCTTCAATTGGATGTTTCATATATTACCACAGTGGTAAAAATGCAAGTTATTTATTAAACCTAGAAAGACTAAAAGTAAAACTTACAAAGTGTGGTTGTTTCCTTAATTTCTAAGGCTTTAGCATGATATTTTTAACAGCTTATTTCTAAGTGACTGAAAGCTTGTTCTAAGAGTGAAGTGTTTACAAAATTTATTTGGTTTCACGTGGAATTTTAGAATTTTATTTAGAAAAAATTAAGCTTTTAGATTTTGGGACAAGACTTAACGCATAAAGTCCATCAAAGATTTGTTCATCAGCTGAGCGCTGGATTTGTAGGTGGCGTTTAGGGTGTTTTGTTGTCGCGCTAGGTCAGTGAAGAGTTCTGCCACGTCAACGTCTTCGATCTTGCTGGTGTATTCGGCGTTTAATAGGTTGGTCTTTTCAATATTTTCCGACGCGTTGTCTATTGAGTTTATGGTCGAACCAATTTTTGTGCGAAGTTGAATAAGGTTGTCCATGTCCTTGTCGAGCACCGGCAACAGGCTCTGGATGATTTCCGGGTTATTGGTGACCAGAGCGTCTTCCAGGGCTTGGATGTGATGGATGATATTTCTTTCACCTTGGACAGATTCGTTTTTAGAGGCCAAGGATCTATTGAGAGTTGGCTCGTTGCTTTCTTGCCAGGGTGTTTGCTCGCTCGGCGTCGAGTTGGAAGGCGTTGGCAGCTGTGGCGCCGTTTCTTTTTGTTTGTCGAGACCGCCGGGATAAAAAGCCTCTCTTCCGCTAAAGTTAATGGGCACAAAAAAGTCTTTGGAGACCTCGACATGAGTCGTGTTGTCGTCTCCTAGAAATTGTCCTTTTTCATTAAAAGGCTTTGTGAGGGTTTTGTGTCCGCCAAATATGTATTTATTGCCCATTCTTCGATTGCCCACACTTATCATTTGCTTTTTCAATTGCTCGACTTCTTTGGCCACGCTTTTTCTAATGTCGGCGTCGTAGAAATTCGAGGCTTGCCCGATGGCTAGTTCTTTGGCTTTTAGAACGATATTGGTCAGCTCTTCAACCGAGTTTTCAACAAAGGCCAGTTGAGACTTGGCAAAACTGATATTTCTTGAAAATTGGTCGTTATCGACGTTTTGAGACCTCATGGCCAAAAGCTCGGTGTTTCCTATGGGATCGTCGGAAGGTTTTTGAATTCTCTTTAGATTGGAACCTTTAAGTTGCAGGTCTTCCAGTCGTGATTTCGTTTTGTTCACAGAGTGGTTTATCGCGTGAAAAGAGCTTTGTTCAGATACTCTGGTCATAGTTTAATCACCTCACCATTCCCATTACGCTGTCAAACATTTCGTCCGCGGCGCGGATCACTCGCGCCGAAGCGTCGTAAGAATGTTGATATTTTACCAAGTTTGCGGTTTCTTCGTCTAAAGAAACGCCTGAAATTCTTTGCTTGATGGATTTTGCCTGGGCTAAAATTCCCGAACTTTGTTCCGCGTCTATTTTGCTTTTGGCGGTGGTAAGGCCAATCTTTCCGACAGATTTTAAGTAGCCTTCTTCCAGAGTTTGGTCTCCTTTGCCCAAGACTTTCTCATGTTGCAGTTTTGAGATGGCGATTGCCACTCTGTTGTCGCCTGGAGCGTTGGGAGCAAGACCGGTGGAGATATTGTTTAAGTCCGCTTTAACGTCTTCAGACAACTCAATATACTCTGCCGCCCGGTCTTTTGAAGCGGGTTCTTTGAAAAAGTTTATGCCTGTCAATTTGCCTTGCGATCCGTTGTCTACCAAATTGCCGTTTTGGTCGGTCGCTATGCTTTTATTGGCAAAGCCTCGCCGGTGAACGGCGTTGGTGGACTTGGCAAGGCCGTAGGCGATTTCATCGAGTTGTTGTCTTAAATTATGGATATCTTCGTTTCTCGTTTTAACAAGAGCGGCAATCTTGCCTTTGTTTATGTTGTCAGCCACTGACAAGTTTCGATTGGCCTCAAAGAAGATGTCCACTTTGCCTTCCTTGTCCCGGTCAGTCCCTTTATTGTCCATGACTTTTGCGGCTTTTAGTTTGTTGACCGCGCCACCTGAAACAATCGATCCCGCTCCGGCTACGTTGACAACAAATTGGCCTTTCTCGTCCTCGTAGGATTTTACGGTAAAATACTCAGAAAGCAGCCGGGTCGCTTCGTCTCTTTGGTCTCTAAGGTCTCCCGTTTCTCCTCCGGCGTTTTCAAGCCTAATGATTTCTTTGTTTAAAGAGGCGATCTTCTCGGCTGCGCCATTTATTTCATCCACGCCTTTTTGAAGTTTTCTGTCTATTCCGTCTTTAGCCGCCGTTATGGAGTCGTCAATACGGTGAAAATCTTTTACCACCAACCCGGCGTTGTCTCTGACCATGGTCCTGACCACTTCGTTTTCCGGTTGATTGGCCAGCTCCCGCACAGAATTGAAAAACCGGTTTAAGACCTTGTTCATGCCTTCGCTGCTGATTTCATTAAAAATTTCTTCAACTTGAGAAAGTTGGTGCGACCTTTCTTTGTTGAATTCATGGCTGGAAATTGAGTGGTTGAGTTTTTTTTCAGCCAGGTCGTCATGAGCTCTCTTAATGCTTCGAATATTGGTGCCGCTGCCAACAACATAATCGCCTGTGGCTATGGGGGCGTTTGTTTCCGTGGTCACTCTTTGGCGAGAGAAATTTTCATTGTCCGCGTTGGCAATATTGTGGGATGTCGTCGCCATCGACTTCTTAGATGTCGCCAACCCTGAACGTCCAATGCTAAAAAGATCTGAGCCCAAACCTGTTCCTTATCTTCGCAAGTCGTTTCTAGCGGCTCCATTGGAACCGTAGGTGTTGTATTGTTTTTTAGGCCCTCCAAAACTTTCCTTGAGCTCTTTCAAGGAAACAAGAGCTTTATTCAAGTACAATTGATTCTTTTTATTTTGATTTTGAATTTT
Organism: Bacteriovoracaceae bacterium; assembly: GCA_040877865.1. Taxonomy (GTDB): domain Bacteria; phylum Bdellovibrionota; class Bacteriovoracia; order Bacteriovoracales; family Bacteriovoracaceae; genus UBA845. The sequence continues at coordinate 3,549 of JBBDND010000144.1, forward strand.
GTCAATAATGTCCATCAAGACCAAATTTAACTTTTCAATTCTGGTGGCGTCTGTCTCCATGTTCTTGGATTTCAAAAAGAGAATAAGCCCGGCCATCTTTTCAATTTTGGCGTTTGGATGGTTGTTGTTGAGTTCCTGAACCAGAAGCTGTCGCTTGTCTTCCAATTGGTTGATCCGTCCTATCAGAGCTTTCTTGTCTTCAATGACCTGGTCAAGTTCTTCCATATCGCTTGCAAGCAAGTGAACATATTCGTCACAAGTGAGTTCGAACAATTGGGTGTGCAAAGCGCAGTGCTCTTGCCATAGATCGGCAATGGCTTCCGATTTAAACTTTAATTCCAGATCTTGGGAGCCTTCCATGGTTACCTCGTTATTCGTTTTTACTGTTAGTATTCAGATTGCAAAACTTTCTCGGCCAACTGGTCGTAGTCAACCTCGTAAGTCCCGGCTTGGATCCTGGCTTTTAAATCCGCGATTTTGTCCTCTTTGCTCGGAGGGGCGGAAGAATCAACAGCTTTTTTGATTCTGGAAAAATCCTTAATGGTGTCGGGGATGGAAACCTTGGCGTCGT
>JBBDND010000145.1:0-4037 GCA_040877865.1 Bacteriovoracaceae bacterium
CCCAGCGGAATCACCACTTGCGGTCTTAAATGAAATATTTCCTGGGCGAGGGCTTCCTTAAAACAAATTCGCCCGTCGCCGCTAAACACATCCAAGGAAGAGACAAAAAACTCGCCTTGCGCAAGCTTCATCGCCTTGATCATGCGTCCAAACAACTCTGCCGCTTGGGAGTTAAAAAAGGCTTCCAATCCATAGGTCTTTTCTTTCAACGTTTCTAACGGCTCGGTCTCGGGAGCGACAAACAGGGCTTTGACCGTCTTTGAGTCCTCCAATTTTAGAGGGGGCGTTTCGAATTTCAGGGCCTTTAAGCTTTCCCCGCGCATCGAGCTCAACTCCTTCAATTGATTAAAACTCAGCTCGCGTGTTTGCAGGCCCTCAAAGACCAGATTAGAAGCGGCTTTTTTTACGGCGGAGCCGCCGGGAAAGCTAAAAGCTTCTTTTTCTTCCTCACTAAAGCGTTTATGGGCGAATTCATGGAGCGAATCCAAGATTTTTGTCTTTTCTGTGACGCTTTCCGCGGGTTTAAGTTCGGATTCCCGCTCAGCCCCCCCCCGCAACGACTCTTTTGGAAGCTCTTCAGACGATTCCTTTGCCGCTGGATCGTTTTGCTCAACTAAGTCGCTCTTATAACACCAATTCGTTGGAAAAAGCTCTGAAGCATAGCCTTTAAGGGCTCTAGCGGATTGGGAACGCTCCTGACGCAAAGCGTGGCGGTAGTGATTTTTCATAAGCTTTTCTACCAGATCCGAAACTATTTTCCTAGTCAGGCTAAATGCCTATTTTTTTAAAGGGCAGGCCCTCAATGTCGAAAAGAAATGTATATCCAGCTTGGGAGGACATATGGCCAAGGATGTTGATTTTAAATTTGAACGGTTTGAAGAGTATTGGGGCGAGCCTGAACAAGTAAAGAGGACCATTGGCGAATGCAAAATTTGCGGTTCCAAACTGCTTTTAAGCCACATGCCCGATTATAAAAATCTTTTGGTTCAAGAGACCGCCAGATGCATTGAATGCGGATCGGGCAATCGCAAAACAATACATATTTTAAACTAATCGTTTTTTTCGGCGCGCAAGAATTCATAAAGAGCTTTTGCGTGCCGAACTTGAACTCCCAATAAATCCATCAATTCTTTTACGTTCATTTTGGCAAGCTCTTCTTTTTCGCTGGTCAAATTTCTTAAAATCTCCATTTTGGTTTTCTCGCCGATATTGGGAACATCGTCTATCCAGGATTTAAAAACTCTGTTTTTTTCCGCTTTATGATGAAGTTTGCGGCTAAATCTGTGAGCTTCGTCTCTCATTTGAACCAAAATTCGAAAAAGCGGCGGGCACTTGTTTAAAATATAAGGGTTGGAGCGGTTGGGGATAACCAGCCGCTCTTCCGATTTGGAAACGGCCGAGCCGCGATAACTTTTCTTTAAATCTCTTGCCTTGGCGAGTCCGGCCACGGGGATGTCAATTCCAAATTCTTTCAAAACCTTTACGGCGACGTTGACCTGGGCCACTCCCCCGTCCACAATAAACACGTCCGGCAAGGCTTGTCTTTTTAGTCGGCGCTCAAAAACCTCTTTCATCATGGCAAAGTCGTTGTTTCCTTCGGGCAGTTCTTGCAAGTGGTAATATCGGTAAGACTTTTTGTCCGGCTTGCCGTCGTGAAAAACAACCTGCGCGGCGGTGGGAGATTTGCCTTGCCACACGGCTATGTCATAACACTCCAACAACCTTGGCTTTTCCTCCAATTTAAGCAAGTCTTGCAGCTTGGCCAGCCCCGTAAACTCGCTCTGTTGATTTTTTAAGCGCACTTTTTGGGACTCTTCGGCGTGGACTCGGGCGGCGTCAACCAAAGCTTTGTACTTTCTTCCCCCCTGGGCGACCTTGAGCCGCTCTCCTTCTCCAATGGTTTTTTTAAGGGCTTCTTCAAACTTAAGCGCGTCGTCCCGTTCCAAGTCCGCCACCACCAGCTCCGGCAAGACCTCCTCGTTTTGGGAGTAATATTGCAACATGAACAAGATCACTTCATCGGAAATTTGGTCAAACAAATCGTCAATAAAAAAATGAAAAGATTTATGTCCCAACAAGCTGCCTTGTCTAATCATATACAAGCTAATGTCCAACTCTTTATCGCCCTTGTAGCAAGAAAAAACGTCGATATTTTTTTCGTTTAAAAACTCTACTTTTTGATCAAAAGATTTTTCCAAGAACGGTCTTAACTCCTCAATATAATCTCTCAGCATGGCCGCCCGCTCAAACTTTTCTTCTTTGGCGCATTCAAGCATTTTCTTCTCCAAAATTTTCATGGCCTGATTTGAGTTCCTGTTTCCCTTTAACACTTTTATGGCGTTTTCCAGATCTTTCGCGTATCGTTCTTTCGAAATCCCCCCCACACAAGGAGCGGAACACTGACCCATCTGATGGAGTATGCAAGGCGTTTTTCTGGAGCTAAAATCCCAATCCGAACAATCTCGCAGGTTAAAAGCTTTATTGATTGTTCTCATGACTTGAGAAATATTGGAGCCCGCGGGATAAGGACCAAAGAGCTCAACGCCCGGCCTGCGCTTAGGCCGTCTGACATATTCAAGCCTGGGAAAATCGTGATTGCGATTTATCATCACGTAAGGATACGACTTGTCGTCCTTAAGCCTTATATTGTATTTGGGCCTGTTGTCCTTGATGAGATTGTTTTCCAACACAAACGACTCGGCTTCCGTGTTGGTGAGAATAAAGTCAAAGTCAAAGGTCTTTGAAATTAAAATTTGGGTTTTGGGGGATTTTGCTGAATTGTTAAAATAACCGCAGACCCGATGTTTAAGGCTTTTGGCTTTGCCCACATATAAAATATTACCGTCCCGATCCTTCATTAAATAGCAACCCGGAGACTTGGGAAGCGCGTTAGCCTTAGCAAGAAGCTCGGACATTATTTTTATTTTATTTTGGCTTTGATCGCTCATTCTTTACGCTTTCTTTTTTTTTGGTTACAATAACTTCTTTACTCCTCATGTTTTTATAACCAAAAAGGAAATCTATGTCCAAGTATGCGGCTGGAAAAGAAGTGTTATCTTACTGTGGCAAATGTAAACTGACTTTATCGCACCTTATTGTTTCGATGAAAGCCGTCAATACCATCGGCAAGGTTGAATGCCGCACTTGCAAAGGGACTCACGCCTATAAAGATCCCTCTTCCAAAACTAAAAAAGTCAGAAGAAAATCGGCTATCCCGGGCGCCAAATCAAAATCAATGTCGGTTAACGACCTTTGGACCGAAGAGATCAGCAAAGCCCAAAACAAACCCAAGCCCTACACCATTAAAGAAAATTTTAGCGTGGGCGATTTGCTTGATCACAAAAAATTTGGCCCCGGCATTGTGCAAGACCTTGTGGATGGCAAAATTGAAGTTCTTTTCCAGCACGAAATTAAAACCTTGGTTCACAATAAATAAAAACAAAAGGGAGCTTTAAGCTCCCTTTTTTATTTATAAATCTTTTTGTTTTTTTACTTAAAAACCAAATCCCCAACCGGCGCTCAAAGAAAGCCCCATGTTGCCGGGAGCGTATGGAGCGTATCCATAAGTGGATCCGTGTCCTCCCATGCCGCCACCCATGCCGCCACCCATGCCGCCACCCATGCCGCCACCCATATAACCATTTGACCACATATTTTGAGCCGATTGCTGATATGAGTTTTGTAAAGCCGCTTGTTGATAGTAGCTGTCTTGCATGTAGGCCTGCTGATTAGAAGCGTAGCTTCGTTGAATATTGCCCCAGTTGGCGCCGCCACCTTGACCGCCGCCCCAGCCGCCAGAGCCATTCCAATACGATCCAGCGCCGTTGCCCCAAGGGGCCATACCGCCTCCGCCAGCTCCGCCGCCCCACGGGTTGCCATGCATGCCGCCGCCAATGCCGCCACTCATGCCAGGATACATTCCCATTCCACCAGGCATCGTTCCGCCCATCCCGCCGTACTTTCCGCCAGGTCCGCCCATGCCGCCGCCGATACCGAGCACCTGTCGCGGGTCGAGGGCGCCACGTTGGGCAGGCCGC
>JBBDND010000146.1:0-4004 GCA_040877865.1 Bacteriovoracaceae bacterium
CAACTATCCTTTTGATCACGAACAACATGAAAGCTCTCCCACCCTGGCTCAAGCTTTTAAAAGGGCCGCCGGTTATTTGGTTTGTTATTTCTCTTTTGGCGCCTTCTTTTTTTTCGCGCTTCTCAATGAAGAGAAACGCGGATTGCCAGACTTTATGTCTCAGACCCGAGTGGTGAGCGACGAGTGGCTTAAAGGCTTCAAGGCCTATAAAAAATTCGATCAGGACCAAATTCGCATCAACATCAATTCTTTGGATAAAGCGGCCTAGAACTGTACAGTTTTTTGACGGCCCCCTGAAATTTTTCAAAGTCGCTGTCAAAGCGTCTCCATTGCGGCTATGCTATAGCCAATATACAAACAATGGAGCCCGCGCAGTCATGATTAAAACATTTTTGGCCGTTTTTACTTTTATTTCTTTTTCTTTTAGTTTTGCCGCTTCTGGAGACGCTAAAGAGCAAAAGCTGTTTATTTTTGAGAAAAGCTATAATCCAGAAAACATCCTCGTCATAAGCGCCAGAACCAACGATCAATGCCAGTTCGAAAAATGGGAGAACAATGAATTTTACAAAATGTATTGGTTGATGGACGGCGAAGATTACAAAGATCCCCACTCGCTTATAAAAAAGGAGCTGAGAAAAAGAATTTCCCTTTACGACATGAACGAAGAAAAAAACCGCTTTAAAATAAAGTTAAACGATCTAGAAGGGCTTGATCACGATTTTGAAGAAGCGGTGGTGACTGTTGAGACCTTATTTGATCGGCAAGGCGATTGCAATGTAAGCGCCGTCATCCCCTTGGGAGGCAGCGCCGACTATCAAAAACTCGAGCTCAAGAGCGTGTATTCAAGGGTCAAAACCAATTGGCTAGGATTGCCAAAAACAAAAGACCCTTTCGAATATATTGACCTCAAGGGATTGAATTACGATTCAAAAGACGACCTGACCATTCGCTACTTTGAAAAATAAGCTACTTTTTTTTAAATTCCACTCGCAGCTCTTCAAGCTGCTCTTTTTCCGGCTCGCTGGGGGCGTTGCTCATAAGATCCGTGGCCTGATTGGTCTTTGGAAACGCGATGGCGTCGCGAATATTGTCTGTTTTGGCGAGCAACATCACCAGCCGGTCAAAACCAAAGGCCAAACCCGCGTGTGGAGGCGTGCCGTACTTTAGGGCCTCCACAAAAAAGCCAAACTTCTTTGCGACCTCTTCTTCGCTCATGCCCAAAACCTTGAACATCTGGCTTTGAATTTCGTTGTCGTAGATTCTTAGCGAGCCGCCGCCAATCTCGTAGCCGTTGCACACCAAATCATAGGCCTCGGCGGGCAGTTTTTTGAGTTTTTCGATGTCGCCGCTAAAAAAGTCGTCCAATTTTTCTTTTTTGGGCATGGTGAACGGGTGATGGCAGGCGTACCATCTGTCTTCATCCTCGTCGCGCTCCAAAAGAGGAAAATCGTTCACCCACAAGAATTTATAAGCGTTGGGATCAATTAAATTTAGCGTTTTTCCAAAATGTCTTCGAAGGGCGTCGGCGCTGGCGTTGGCCGTGTGGTGGCTGGCGTCGGCGCAGAAAAAATAAGTCCCGTCGCCGCTTTCGGGGTTCATCGCCTCCAGTTCCTTTAACGTATCTTTTGAAACAAATTTGGAGATGCCGCCGGAAACTTCGCCGCCATTGACTTTGAACCACGCAACGCCTTTGCCTCCGTGGGGTTTGACCACCTCAACCAAGGCGTCCACTTCTTTGCGGGAAAACTCTTTCATTTCTTTTTTTATAAAAATGGCCTTGTTCAAGCCCCCGCTTTCAATAACGGACTCAAAAACCTTGAAGCCGGAATTTTTAAAAAGCTCCGTCACAATCATGTGCTCCAGGCCAAAACGCGCGTCCGGTTTGTCACATCCGTACTTTTCCATTGCCGTTTCATAACTCATGACGGGGACTTCAAAGCTTTCGTCCAGCTTAAAAAGCCTTCTCACAATTTTAGTGGCCAAATTTTTTATGTATTCTTGAGTGGCAAAGCTCGCCTCAATGTCTATTTGGGAAAATTCCGGCTGCCGGTCGGCCCGCAAATCCTCGTCTCTAAAGCACTTGCAAATTTGAAAGTACTTGTCGGTTCCGCCAATCATCAACAGCTGTTTCAAGGTTTGAGGGGATTGTGGCAAGGCGTACACCTTGCCCGGATGCACTCTGGAGGGCACGATATAATCCCTGGCGCCTTCCGGAGTTGTTTTATATAAAATGGGAGTTTCCACTTCGGTAAAGCCTTCTTCATAAAGGGCCATTCTGGCGTCTTGCATCGCTTGAGAGCGAACCGATAAAATATTTTGCAAACGATGCGACCTTAAATCCAAATATCTGTATTTGAGCTTCAAGTCTTCGTGAGCTTTAACCGCGCCGTGGGGCAAAAACGGCGGCTCCTGGGCGTGGGACAACTCTTCGATGTCTTCAACCGCCACTTCCACTTGTCCCGTCGCCATATTCTTGTTAAGCGCGCTGTTAGGGCGCTTTCGCACCTCGCCGCTGACTTTTAAAACAGACTCTAAAGAGAATTTCTTTATTTTGCCGAAGTCGCCCTTAAACTGGTCAAAGGAGAGCTGAGTCAGTCCGTATTTGTCGCGAAGATCGATAAAATGCAGGCCCCCTAAATCTCTATCCTTATTTAACCAACCGCAAAGGGTCACTTTTTGTCCCACATCTTCCAAACTCAATTCACCGCAATTATGAGTTCGCATGTGTCCTGCAAGTTTTGAATCTTGGCGATTGTGGCTTTTCATCGTAAAACTCCCTATAATGAAGTGATTAAAAAAGGATTTGTATGTTCCCCTTTATAACCCAACACTCGCTAAAGCTCATTAAAAAATTCGGCATTATCCTTATATTATCCACAGGATGCCTGGGCTTTGATGGAGATGACGCAAGATCCCGCATTGAAGATTTGAACAAAGGCCAAATCATTCTGCCTTCGGGCGAGACATTGCAAGTCTTTGTCGCCTACAGCCCCCAAGAACAAAGAAACGGATTAAGCGGAGTTAAAAACGAGCAGTTTTCCAACGACGAGGGGATGCTCTTTCCCGCCACAAAAATGATGCCGAGGCAGTTTTGGATGCCCAATACCCACTTCAATTTAGACATTGTGTTTCTCACCGGCGATTTCTACGTGCTGGACATTCATCGCGATCTTGAGCATTACCCGGAAGCGGAGCCAAAAGGCAAAGCGCCTTTAAGCAAGAAGGTCTTTTCCCAGCATGTTTTGGAAGTTAAGTCGTCTTCGCCTCTGGCCAAAGAAATTCAACCGGGCATGACGCTTAAATGGAGCTCAGACTCGCCTCTTTTGCGAACAAAATAAGATACTCGTCCTGAGCGATGACGCCCAAATGTTGCCGGGCGATCTTTTTCTGATAGGCGGGATTGACTTTTATTTGGTGAATCTCTGAAACCAGGTTCGCGTTTTCTTCTTTTACCAGTTCCAGCTGATGCTTTTTATCTTTAAGCGTCTCTTGCATTTGATAATAATGGACCACTCCACGATCCATAAAGATCAACCGCAGAAAAACCGAAAAACAAACAAGCCAGCCGGTTTTATTCCAGCTCCAAGAGAACTTTTCTTTTCTTTTTTTCTTTTTAGGCGTTTTAACCGTTTTTAGATAATTCACTTTGGCGCTTTTTCTTCGCCGCTTAGGTCGCTCTTCTATCTCCACCTCGGAAACGTTAGAGGGGACGCTTTTTCTTGTCACGGAACGAGCGTTTAAAGTTTCTGAGGGTGAAGTCCACACCGACGATTGATTGAAATTGCCGGCGGAGCTGTAGGGCCTGCGCTTTGTTTTTTTCTCTGTATCCTCAAATATGAATTCCAAATCCAACGTCCTGTTTAGAGTTAACATCCTGTTATTACAGTGAAATTAATACTATTGTATCAAGAGCGCTTATTCAACTCAAGCATTCAAAAAACGAGCATTTTTTTCCGAGATTTTTTTTTAATGAAAAATCGGCGTCTTCCGCTTTTTAAAAGGCG
>JBBDND010000147.1:0-3971 GCA_040877865.1 Bacteriovoracaceae bacterium
GAAAGAAGACGCCGACTTGATGATTTTTAACACCTGCGCCATTAGAGACTTGGCAAACCAAAAGTTTTATTCTCATCTCGGAGCGGCCAAGCATCAAAAGAGCGCAAAAAAAGATGTGAAAATCGCGGCGGCCGGTTGCATCGCTCAAACTGAATCCAAAGAGCTTTTAAAGAAGTATCCCCAACTGGATTTCGCTTTTGGCACCGACGTCATCGACAATATTGGGGAGCTGGTGTATCGGGCCTATGCCGGGGACAAAAAGTTCGCGGTCACAAGCTGGGACAGAAGCGACAACTACTCCATCGAGACAAAAATAAATCACGGATCTCCCCAGGCTTTTGTCAATATCATCAAAGGTTGCGACAAGTTTTGTTCGTACTGCATTGTCCCCTTTACCAGAGGCCGGGAAAAGTCGCGGACCATAACTGAAATTGTGAACGACGCCGCCAGGCTTGTAGAGCGCCAGGGAGTGCAAGAAATCACCTTGTTGGGGCAAAACGTGAACTCCTTTGGAAAAAAGAACGGAGAATCCTTGGCCGAATTGATTATGGAGCTTGAGAAAGTACACGGCCTGGAGATGATTCGCTACACCACCAGCCATCCGTATGATATCTCCGATGAACTGATTGCGGTTCACGGCAAGTCAAAAAAACTTTCAAACCATTTGCATCTTCCGGTGCAAAGCGGTTCCAACACGGTGCTTCAAAGGATGTTAAGGCAGTATTCAATAGAGCACTATCTTGAAAGGCTTGCTCGTCTTCGTCAAGTCAACCCCGATATTGTCATTTCAACCGATATTATAGCCGGCTTTCCAAATGAAACTGAAGAGGAACATCGAGAGACTCTGGATCTTTTAGACAAGGCCAGATTCGATTTTATTTATTCCTACAACTTTTCGGCAAGGCCCGGCACCAAGGCAAAAAAGATAAAAGACATCCTCACCAAAGACGTTAGAGGAAGAAGGTTGAGAGAAATTCAGGCGCGCCAGTTAAAAATTCAAGAAGAAGTTCGGCAAGAAATGGTTGGAAGGACCTATAGAGTTTTAGTCGAAGGCAAAAGTTATATGAAAGGCCAAACCAAATGGAAAGGAAGAACCAGCTGTTTTCGAATTGTTCACTTTGAGGATGAAGCTCAGGATAAAGATTATCAATGGCGCTGGGTTGACTTAAAAATAACAAGCGCCACGGCCTTGTCTTGCCAGGGCGCGCTTGTAAAGGACTATGGAAAATAATCGGCCTCTCGTTAGGCCGGCCCTCCGGCCATTTTTTCAAATCTTGGGAGCCGCTTCTTTTGTGTTTGGGGTTTTGGGGGCTTTTCTTCCTATTCTTCCCACCACGCCCTTTTTGATTCTTTCGGCGTTTTGCTTTAGCAAAAGCTCTCCCCGCGTTCACCAATGGCTGCTTAATTTACCGACATTCGGGCCTATGATCAAGGATTGGGAAAACAACAGAGTTATTCGTCCCAAGGCTAAAATTTGGGCCATCGCCATGCTAAGCGCTCTTATATGGTTGAGCGTCCTTTTGGCGGAAATCCATATTCTTTTAAAAGGCGCGCTCTTGGCCATATGGGCAAGTGTCAGCCTCTTTATCGCCTTTCAAAAGTCCCGTTAGCAGATTTTGCCCGTTAGAAGAGGGTCTGAGCTCCGTGTTAAAATAATGTGTCATGGAGGTCTTGTGCGGCTGTTTCTCATCTTTTTAAGCTCGTTTTGTTTTCTGCAAGAAGCGCAATCCTATGTTGATTTGAGTGTCAACTATAGCTTTACCCAAAGAAAAATAGACGGAATAGAGCCAACTGAGGCCAATCCCGACCCTGGTTTTGCAACCACCACCACAGAAGGATGGTCGGTCAATTGGGGTTGGTATATCTGGGAATACACGGCGTTAGAGCTAAATTATTCCCGATCCAATGAAAGGTTGGTGGATGATAGAGAAACCTCCACAACTGATGAAACTTTGACCATAAAAGAAATAGACAGCTTGGTTACCTCCGAGGTTCAAGGCGCGGGAGTCAGGCAATCTTTTGCGGCCAGAAAATCCACAATCATTCCTTCGCTGGCCATTGGCTACGCCAAGCTGATCACCTCGGGGGAAACCAGTTATACGCTTGACGATAACGGGACCGAAAAAAAATTGAACTTGCAAAGAGACAAAGAAGTTTATAACTCGGGATATGTGACCTTCCAACTTCGTTTCCGCTTGACTGAATTGATGGGGCTGACTCTTTCCGCCAAGTCGGTGATGCCCGACTTTGACACTTCCAAAGCCGGCGACAATTTAACATATTCTGGTGGATTTTCTTGGGTTTTTTAAGTTAACATCATTGTCTATGAAGACGCTTTTTCTTATTTCGGCAATGGCGCTTTTAAGCGCTTCTTGCGCCAAGATGTCATACCTTGCCTCTCAGGGAGTCGGACAAGTGGCTTTAGAGTGGAATGGCCGCTCCAACCAAGAAGTTTTAAACGATAAAAAAGTTAAAACCGAGCACAAAGAAAAAATAAAAAAAATTATTGATTACAAAAAATTTTTTTACAGCTACTTCGGAAAAGAACCCACCGCGATTTACGAACAGACGACCTTCTTAAAACAACCGGCGGTGACTTATTTAGTGGTGGCTTCCGCTCAAGACGAAATTCAGCCGCTAGAGCACACGTTTCCCGTTATGGGGCGTTTTCCCTACTTGGGCTTCTTTGATGTGAAAGACGCCAAAAAGTTTGCAAAAGGATTAGAGAAGCAAGAATACGAAACTTTTATCCGTCCGGTATTCGCCTACTCAACTCTAAATCAGTGGATATTTGACGACAATATCTTGTCTTCTTTCTTCAACTATGACGATGTCGAGTTGGCTGAGCTTGTTTTTCACGAACTCTTTCACACGATTTACTTTGTAAAAGACGAAGTTTCTTTAAATGAAAACCTGGCCCAGTTCTTTTCTAGAGAGCTTGTCTTTGAATATTTTAATTATGACAATTTACAAAGGGCCCGCTACATCTCAAGAAAGAGCAAAGAGAAAAAATTGACCCAAAAATTGGTCGAACTAACCAACCAACTGCGCGAACGGTATGGCGCAAAAGGAAGAGTACCTTCTGAGGCGAGACAAATTCGCGAGACATTCATGAGGGAGGTTTTTAAACCTCAAATGGCTTTGGTTTGCGACGAATTGGAGTTAGAAAATTGTTGGCCTTTAAAAAAATCTTGGAATAACGCGCGATTTGCCGCCTTTCTTACTTACGAATCCGGACAAAATGAGATAGAAAAGCTTAAGAAAGGAAGGTTTTCCGACTTGAAGCTCTTTTTTACTTATCTTGTCCAAGAAGCGGACGATTTCAAAGCCAAGTCTTCTGGCAAAAAAAATGAAAGTTTTGAAAGCCATCTTTTTTCAAAGAGTCGTTGAAAAATCCATGAACCAAATGGAAAGGAGCCAACTGGAAAGGAGAGAGAGTGGCAAATATACTTTTTATCGATCCCCTAGAAAAATTAAATCTTAAAAAAGACTCCACTCTCATGGCGGCTCTCTCTTTTAAAAAACTCGGCAAGGAAGTCTACCTTTTGCTTGAAGAGGATTTTTATGTCAACAACCTAAAGGAAACGAGGCTTAGAGTTTACGACTTTGACGGCGAAATGAAAGATGACGGTTATTATCTCAAATCGTTTAAGTTAACTCGACATAAAGAAATATTGGTCAATAAAAATGACACCATTCACATGCGAATTGATCCTCCTTATGACATGAGGTATCACCGATATCTGTGGATGTTGGATTTTATAGCTCTCGCCTCTGGCTGTTCGGTAACCAATAACCCAACCGGCATTATGAAGCGCAATGACAAAATAGAAGCTTTTAAGCAAAAAAATTCGGTGGACAGTTTTGTGGGCGCCAGCTCCCAAGGCTTTTCGCATTATGTTGAAAATCTTAAACTGGGCGGTTATAAAGAAGTTATCTTGAAGCCGCTGGATCTTTATAGCGGGATTGGC
>JBBDND010000148.1:0-3961 GCA_040877865.1 Bacteriovoracaceae bacterium
GCAAGGCCGTCGGCCTTCACCACGTATCCATCCGGCCAATTGGTTTTTTCTAAAAAATCCATCGCGTCTTGGTAATCGCTAAAACTTTCATAAAGGGCGGTGGGGATGCCGGCCTTGAGCATGATTTTTTTTGAAAAGGCTTTGCTTGCTTCCAATTGGGAAGCCGCTTTCCCAGGCCCAAAGACCGCGGCGCCTTGTCCGCGCAATTTGTCGGCCAGGCCATCCACTAAGGGTTGTTCAGGACCTATCAGGATCAAATCAAGGGAGTTCTTTTTGATAAAATCCAAAAGCTCGCTTTCGTTTTCAATGGGAATCGTCTCTATTTGGGAGTTCGCGTATATATTTCTTTTTTTTGTTTGGATGAACACTTTCTCAACTTGGGGAGACTGGCTCAACTTCAAGGCCAAAGCGTGTTCTCGGCCGCCGTCGCCTATGACCAGCGCTCTTTTCGGTTTTAGATAGGCCTGAATGTCTTTTGAAAGCCGGCGCAAACGCTCAAGGCCTTCTCCTTTGGCCAAGACGTCATGCAAAAGCTGATAAAGCTCTCTGGCCATCTTCAGCGCCTCTAGCGGCAAGGGCGCGGGAATCTCTTCGTTGGCGAGCATGAGCTCTTTCCAGTTTAAGACTTTGGACTTTCTCTCCAAGAGCCTGCGCCGCCAATCGCTTTTGGCGTAGAACTGTCGCAAACATTCTTTGGAGAGCGGGGCGCCTTCCAATGTCAAGCGCAGCTCGTCCACTCCAACGCTGTCTATTAAAACAAGCTCGCCTTTTTCATCTAAAGCGAACTCGAATTTTCCGTCCCAAAGCTCAAGGCCTCTAAGGTCTGTGAGCTCTTTCAAGGCCAGGGCCAAGGAGCTTGCGAGTTTTTTCAGCTCTTTAAATTTTTCAGCGCAAAGTCCGGAGATTTCAAGAGCCTCTTTGGAAAACAGCATGCGGTCGCTTGGCTCAAGCTTGGTGGAAAATTCAATCAAAGGATTTTCAAACTTCTCGTTTTCTTGGACTTTCTTAAGGCCCAACTCCCGCAGTCTTTCGTGATTGGCCTTTAAAAGAGAAGAGCCTTGGGGGGCGCCAAAACGAAAGATGACTTCCAAGGGGATGAGGAAGTTGTTTTGGGCCTGTTGAATTTTGGAGTAATTGTATCTTCCGTCGATGAGCTCTGGTTTAATGACTCTGAACTTTTTAACTTGAACGAGATCGTTTTGAACTCCCAAGAAATGGGTCTTGAATCCTCTGCTCTGGAGATGTTCAAAAAAGAAAACCCCCATTTTGAACAGGTTGGCGCCTTTGTTTTCAATAAGGTCGGGCATTTCTCCCCAGTCATAGATGGAATAGCGGTCGCTGAACTCAAAAAACATGTTGTCGTCTTGAAAGAGGATGTCTTTGGCGGAACCTTGGATCTTTTTAATAGGCCCTGGCATGGATATCTCCGTTAGCGCTGGCGCCTTTGCTATTTCTGCTCTGGTTGAATTCTTGCCCGGCGCTCACATCCACCGGATAATTTCCGTCCAAGCAGGCCATGCAGGCGTTTTTCTTTTTGAGCGCCGCCTTTAGCTCTTCAATGCTCATATAAATGACTTTGTCCGCGCCTAAAATATGCTCAATTTCCTTTAAAGATTTTTGATAGGCCAAAAGCTCTTCCTTATGGGGAAAATCTATTCCATAAAAACAAGGATTCAAAATGGGAGGGCAGGCCGACGCAAAATAAACATCCTTGGCCCCGGCTTTTTTCACCATTTCAATAATTCGCTTGGATGTGGTGCCGCGAACCACGCTGTCGTCGACTAAAAGAACATTTTTTCCCTTGATCTCCTGGGCGACAGGACTGAGTTTGAGCTTTACCGCCCGTTCTCTGCTTTTTTGGGTGTTTAAGATAAAGCTTCTTTGAATATAGCGGTTTTTTATGAGAAGTTCGCGGCAAGGCACCCCGCTGGTCTCGCTAAGCGAGATGGAGCTTATGCGGCTGGTTTCCGGCACTGGGACAACCACATCTGGACTGATAAATCCTTCATTCACAAGCTCTTTGACTTTCTTGCCCAGAAATTCTCCCATTCTGTGTCTGGAAGCGTAAACATTTTCTTCGTCCAATACGCTGTCTGGATTGGCGAAGTAAACCCATTCAAACATGCAAGGCGTGTGTTTTTTCTGGCTTAATTGTTCTGAATGGACGTTGCCCTCAAAGTCAATAAAGATAAACTCGCCCGCTCTGACGTCCCTAATAATGTCATAGTCGAGATAGTTCATGGTGTTGGACTCGGAAGCAAAACAATAAGACTCTTTAAAAGAAGACTTGTCTTTCTCTTCCTCCGTCAAATCTCTTTTTCCAAAAATTAAAGGTCTAATGCCGTTTGGATCGCGGAAAGCGAAAAAACCTTTTTTGGCGATGGTGCCAATGACGGAATAGCCTCCCTTGGCGCTGGAATAAACTTTGGAGACGGCGCGGGCCATGTCTTTAACGCTGAAATTTTCTTCTTTTTCCGAATCGGCCAATTCGCCGGCGATGATATTTAACAAGGTTTCAGCGTCGTTGTCGCTATAGATATAGCGGTTTTTTTCATTTTTTAAATTTTCTTTTAACTCTTGAATATTAACCAGATTGCCGTTGTGAGCGAGACCTATGCCGTAAGGATAATTGATCATTTGGGGTTGAACGTCTTTAAGCTCTGAAACGCCGATGGTGGAATAACGGGTGTGCCCAATGGCGATTTCTCCGCGCAATTGATAAAGATTGTCTTTGTTGAAGACGGTGTCGACCAAACCTTGATCTTTATGCAAGTGATAATTATTGTTTTTGCTTTCCAGGCTCAAAATGCCAGCGGCATCCTGTCCTCGATGTTGCATGAGAAGTAGACCCTGATAGGCTTCCTGCGCTGAGTAGGGTGAACCAATAATTCCAACAACTCCACACATTGGCCCATTCCTTTGATGTTGTTTCTTAAAAGGTAGCGGCAAAAGAACTCTCTGGCCACAGAAATTATAACTTTTTCTTTAGTCTGGTATAAGCAGACCTTATAGTTTAAAGCTCTTGGCGCTCGCTTTTCTTATAGCTATATTATCTTCAATGAATAAGAGCAAAATTGGTTTTTTAGGGGACGGCCAGCTGGCAAAAATGAGCGCGGAGGCGGCGCTTGAGTTGGGCTTCAATGCGCGCTTTCTTGGGAAAAATCCGACCGAATCCTGCGCCGGCCTTGGGGAGTTTGTACAAGGGGATATCTTTAATGCCCAAGACGTGGAAGCCTTTGCCAAAACTTGCGACTTTGTGACTCTTGAGAATGAATTTATTCCAACGCCTGTCCTGGAGTCCTGCGGGGACAAGCTAGCGCCCGCGCTTTCGTCTTTTAAAAAAATAGAAAATAAAATTATTGAAAAGCAAACCGCAAAAGAGCTTGGCCTGCCGATTGGAGCTTATAAGGTTTATTCGGATCTTGACTCTGTTGAATTTGTCGCTCCTTCCATGTTAAAGCTGGCCAAGGGCGGATACGACGGTTACGGAAATTGGTTTTTAAACAGTCATGATGATTTGCAAAAGCTTAAAGCGAAAAACCTCGAAGGAGCTTTTCTGTTGGAAGAGCTGATTCCATTTGAGCGGGAAGTGGCGATAACATTGGCCCGTTCCCACAATGGAGAAATGGCGTTTTATCCGGTGGTGGACACCATTCAAGAAAACAACAAGTGCTCTCGAGTGTTGGCCCCTTCCACCCTTCCAGCCCCTATCCAAAAGGAAGTTGAAGAACTTTCCAGAAAGTTTGCAAGCGGCATGGAATATGTCGGCGTTATGAGCTTAGAATTCTTTGTTTTAGAAAATGGCAAAATATATTTTAATGAATGCTCTCCCAGACCTCATAACTCGGGACATTACACCATGGACGCTTGTCAGTCGTCTCAATTTGAAAATCATATACGCGCCATTGCCGGAATGCCTCTGGCCTCAACCGCTATGCTTTTCCCCCAGGCCCTCATGCTT
>JBBDND010000149.1:0-3953 GCA_040877865.1 Bacteriovoracaceae bacterium
GTCAAAATTTTTAGTTTTTTTAGCCTTTCGATATCCGCTTGGGAATACATCCTGACATTATTCTTTGTTCTTTCGGGGGCCACCGCTTGGTAACGTTTTTCCCACGCTCTTATGGTATGGATTGGGATTCCAGTCATCCTCGATACAACTTGGATGGATAAATTTTTTGGCATGTACTTCTTTCCTGGATAAAAGAAAATTAAGATTTCTTTAACAAAAAAAGTATAATTCAAATTTCTATGAAAGAGGAAGAAAAAAAGTCGAATGCTAGGGTATAAAAAATGGTCGGATGGACAGGATTTGAACCTGCGACCCCTTGCCCCCCAGGCAAGTACGCTACCAGACTGCGCTACCATCCGACATTTGAGTGTAAGAATTTACAATGAGTTAAGCCATTAGTCAAAAGCAAATTGTCGAAGAACGCGGCGGGCAAACGCCCGCCAGTCCCCCTTTTTAAAGCGAAAGCGTTTGGCAGTTGTAAAAAAGAGGAATGCTTCCAGCTGAAAAGCGCAAAATCCCCACTTTTTTTGAGCCAAGCTCCACGACATCCAACACTCCCCCGTTGTCCAGGCTAAAAGTCGTCAAGGTTCTTAGAGGTTTGCCTGAAAAGACCTTTTGCTCATAATCCGCGGTCACTGCCCAGCCCAAAGGCTCTTCAACTTCCGAAACTTCAGCCCGGGTGGCGTCTATGTACTTAGCGGTTAAAACCGCCTCACCGTCAGAGCGCTCGCATTCAAAACCTTCGGCTCCAAAAGCTGCGATGGAAAAAACCATGAGCGACATGGCCATAAAAATTCGTTTCATAAAAGACTCCTATTTAATCGTTAGACCTAAATATTAAGGAGTCAGCTTTTTTTGATAAGTGAATTTAGATTGAATCAAGCGCAAATCAACTTGGGCGCAGGGTTGTATCAAGAAAAAGGGGCCGTAAAGCCCCCTTGTGAATTAAAATTTTAAGTCTTCGTCTCTATTCTGGCTTGTACCAGCAAAGAGGCCTAACCCCCTGATCGTAACCAAAAGAACGATTGCAAGTTCCGGCGGTGGCGTCGTCATTGCTTACGTTGTCAGAGAGTCTTTTATCGCAAATAGCGCCTTGGAAATATGTGTCCAGGCGGCATTGAGCGGCAGGATGCTTATTGTCGGTTTTGCTTACAACTTTAGTGTCGGGAGTGGCAAAATCAATATTTGTGTTTCCACGCAATGAACCTAAAAGCTTTGCCAGGCTCTCCCCGGCCATGGCCGAGCGAACGCAAAGGGCCACATCGTTGGCAAGTGAGTAGCTATCGGCGCATTTCTCTTTAACCAATTCAGGCACTTTCATTTCAGACACGATCTTTTCATTGTCGTCGCTCTCAAACACCCTTCTAAAGCATTTTAAAGAGGCGAAATAATCGGACTGTCCTTCATTTGAGGCCCACTTCATAAGAAAGCCTCCAACCTTGGGAGCTCCACCCAGGTGGTGTCCCATCTCGTGGCAGACAACCATGGCGAAAGCGTCGTCAGTCACCAATGAGTGTCTGGCCAATCCGCCGTACATGTTAATTTTCCAGGTCCAAAAAAACCTCTGAGCTGAAGCGTTGACGGTTCCGTCATCCCAGCCGCGGCTCCATTTCAATTTGCCGCCGTGAGATTTAACGATGGGGCGATAATGCTTGTCCACGCGATCGATGATCTCGTTAAAGCGCTCTTCGGTCATGTCGTTGCGAAATTTGTCATGAACGCCAATGTTTAAATCGTTTTCGGGCAAAAATCCGCTTTGCCCGTCTCCGGCAATATCGCAAGCACTTGCGGGGTTAAGAACGAATAACATCGCGGTAATCAGTATCGTTGTTTTCTTAAACACGGTCCCTCCTTAGAAACATAGAATAATTGACTATATTGTTCCCGAGGAGAGAGCGTTTCTTCAAGGCTAATATTCAAACATTAACTGACCAGTTTTCGGACCAAAACAGTCGGGTTACTTCGTAAAAACAGAAGATTAAGAGAGCCGCTAAGAAAAGAGCTGGATATTCTTAGCTCAACGCCTGAACTTCCTGGCTTAGTTGAGTCTCGCTTAAAAGGCCGCCCTGATTATTTAAAAGTTTGCCGTTTTTAAAAAATAAAGTGGCGGGCACCCCGCGAATGCCAAAGCGGGCCGAAAATTTTCTGGCCTGGTCAGTGTTTAATTTTACAAATTCCGCTTTTTTATAGTTTTGCTCTCCCACTTTCGTAAAGACGGGAGAATACACTTTGCAGGGACCGC
Source organism: Bacteriovoracaceae bacterium (assembly GCA_040877865.1). Classification (GTDB taxonomy): domain Bacteria; phylum Bdellovibrionota; class Bacteriovoracia; order Bacteriovoracales; family Bacteriovoracaceae; genus UBA845. The sequence continues at coordinate 2,243 of JBBDND010000149.1, forward strand.
ACCAATCGGCGTAAACATCCACCACCACAAGCCGATCGGAGTTTCTAATCAGTTTTTCGATTTGGGCTTCGCTTAAATGGTCCGCGGCTTCGAGATGGGTCAGCTCCGCCGAGCATTTGCCGCAAGCGGGAGTTTTGGCCGCTATTTTTTCGGAATCAACGCGATTTAAGGCGCCGCATTTTTGACAAAATTTATATTTCATAAGACCTCCGAGCAATCATTCCAAGCAATTAAGAATGCAATAAAAGCGCCGGCTTAAAGTTTGAAGTCTTTTGCCATAAGGGTCTTGCGGCCATCCGCCCTTGCCCGGTCCACGGCGTCGTCACAATGTCTTCGAACTATATCGGAAAGAACTTCAGACACTACCCCCGACGTGTTCATATCGCCGCGGGCCTTAATGTAATTTTTAAGCTTTGAAACGACGATTAAAATATCCTTTGGCAGCCCTTGAGAAGATCCGCCTGCAGTAGCGCTTTTTCCAGCGGAAGGGACAATTCTTCGGCGCGCCGGCCTTTTTCCGCCGTGAAACTCGTAAGGAGCTTTTTCTTCTTCGGCCCAGGCGGATTTATGATTCATGACAGGCGCGTGAGAATCCCAGCAAGCCACCGAGCAATAGGCGTTTTTCCTGCAGCTGGAGACGCTGCACTTCTGATAAACAGAACCGTAATAAATTGGTTTTTTGCAAATACTGCAGTTTTTCCACACGCTACTCATTTAAACCTCCGCTTATCTTTAATAATAAAGCCAAGTTTGATCAGACTCAACTAAATCAAATAAAAAAACATTAAGGAAAGCTAAGAACCTGAAAAGAGATTCCGATAAGACTGATATGAAACTGGCACTCGTTCTTATATTGATGTTTTCTTCTTTGGCTTTTTCGTCGCAAAGCGCGCTCCAGAGCGTTATTGGCAAGGAGCTGCTGGAAAATCGAAACTTGCAAGATTATGAACAAAAGTTTGGCAAAGCTCATAGAGCGCATAAAGAACTTCAAGAGTTCAAACAAGGCAATCACAGGATTCTTGTTTACTCCAAAAACAAAAAAGTCTACCAACTTGAGTACAAATTCTTTAAATCCAATCACAAATACAAAAATCTTAAGTCCCTCTTGTCGGAGCATACGCTTTTAAAAAAGGAGTCTCACGACAAAGGCAGAAAACTTTACTTTAAAAAAAGCGCGGATAAAAAAGAAGAACTGATTGTTTTTAACAATAATTCCCAAAAAACTCTAAACTCAATAGTGGTCATGTGGAAAGATTAATCGGCGCCGTCTTATTTTTGATTTCTTTTCCAAGTCTGGCGCAGCAATCTTGCCCTATCGGAGAAAACCGCCTGAACAGCTTGGCCGGTTTAAACACCGTGATCAAACTTGATGACGATATCCGGGCCATCGCGCAGTTGCCAGAAGAAAAGGTGTGGCAAGCGGCCACAGAAGAAATGGTGGCCATGGCCAATTGCAAAGCCGAAATTCCCAGTCAGGCGCAAATGCTGCGAGAAATAGAAAACTTTAGAGACGATCAAGAAGGAAGCTCGCTAAACGGATTTGAGTTGGAGGGAGAAGACAAGGATCTTATTAGACACTTCAGCGAAATGATTAATAAAGAAAAGAGTCCTCTTGACGACTTAGATGTCACCACCGACCTGTCAGATGAAAAATACGACGAATGCTCGGACGTGGTGTGTTTGGCGCAAAAGACTTTTGGGCCTGAGCGCG
>JBBDND010000150.1:0-3951 GCA_040877865.1 Bacteriovoracaceae bacterium
AAAAACCAAGATTGACTCGCCTTTGTCCAACAGCCATTTGCAATTGGCCCGGTCGCCCAGCACCGCTCCCGTCTGGGCCGAAATGTCCCCCAAGAAAGGAAACTTCGCCATAAACCTTTCTATCATGGAGTGAAGAATTCGCGGGGGCGCGGTTTCAAAGGCCATGGCCAAGGTGATCAAAGCGCCGTCAATGGGGATTTGCCCGGTGTGGTTGGAAACGACCATGTAGGGCTCGTTTTTTATATTTTCCTGGCCAAACACTCTGACTTTAAAATACTTGCGGTAGAGAGGATAGAGAACGTCAATGGCCTTGTGAGTGGTCCCGAGATTAAACCCCCAAGGATCGCGATAGCCGCGATAGCGCTCTTTGAGCTTTTGATAAACCAATTCTTTTTTGGCCTTGTCTTTTTCGGACAGGCGCAAACTTATTTGCTCAAGCATAGTATCCTGATTATGATTGCCTATCTTCATATATAGGACATTTCCAGCTATACTGTAAGCGGGCAAATTGATCAAGGAAAGCGCATGAATAATGAACATATGAACGATAAAAATATGAACGACGAAAATAAAGAAGAACAAACCCTAAACGAGCAAGATTGGAAAACAAGATTCAACGATTTGGTCCAATCCTGTCAAAACGAATTAAAAAGAACCACCCAAATTGGAATGAAAATGCTTACGGCCTCGCAATCAAACATGCAGCTGCATGAGAGTTACGAAGAGCTGGGGCGTTTGGCCAAAAACGCTCTGAACGACGGCTCTTTGTCATGGGGCAGTTCTGAGGCGAGAGATTTGGTGGAAAAGATTGAGGGCTTGGAAGAGGAGCTCGAAGGGCTTGAAAAAGAAGTTCACGACATCAAAAAAAGTTAAAACATTCCTTGCAGGATCAAAGTTTTTGTCATCAGCTCGTCAATATTGGCCGCGGCCGGTTTGAAGAGTATTTGGCAAGGATTTTTTAAGGTCAATAGTCTGGGATGAAATTTCTCCGGCGGTATGTACAGGTTTGGATAGTCGTTAATTTTTCGGATTTTTACGGCCATTCCTTTTCCGATTTCCAACTCTTTTCCCAACACGTCTTTTAGCCTGTGTTGATCAAAGTTAGAATTGTAGGGGTCTACAGTGTAAAGTTCCCCGTTTCTCTCCATCACCACAAAGGCGTGGTCCTCCACATAGCTTTTGCCGTTTACGATTTGTTCCACCTGCGCGTACACATACCTGTTGTCGACTCCCGCCTCTTTGAGTCCCAAGTGAGTAAAAAGAGAGTTTTCTCGGCAAACTCCAGCCTCGCACCTTAGATATTCTTTTAAAGGGATGGCTTTTCCTTTATTTCTGTATTCCTCCAGGGCCTCCAGGTATGGAGCGCTGTCGTATTCTCCGTGAGGCAAAGCGTTTTTTACGTAATCGCCAACTAACGCCACTCTCTCGTCCACGGGCAGGTGGCGAAGCTCGCGGCTGTATTGGAGGAATTCTCTAACGGCCTTGTCAGATGACAAGTCAATAAGGTAATTGGGCTGAATTCCGCCATAATCGGTCGAACCTTGCAGGATAAATCCGTCTTCAATATTGTAAACGCCTTTGCTGTAAGTGTAATATCCCTCAAGATTTTGGGCGAAACAATTGGAGGCGATGGCGACGCCAAGGATTAATAGAGCTTTCATCCTTTAGCTTTTCGGAAAGTTAGGGCGCTTTATTTAGGACTTTTGCAGCAAATAAGAGCCAATGGCGTACTCCAACTCCGCGCAGCCGGTCTTTTTTTCAGCGGAAACAAAATGAATCTGCTTGACCGCTTTATACTGCTCATAAATTTGCTTTTTTAGATTGTTGAGAACCGCTCTTTCTTTTTGTTTTTTTAGCTTGTCGATTTTATTAAACATCAAAAAAATGTCGATGTATTTGGGATCAATGAAATCATAAAAGGCCAAGTCGCTTTTCTGATTGGGGTGTCGGGCGTCTTGTATGTTGCAAATAAGCGTTTGGTCCGTCAGATGAGTGAAAAAGCTGTTCATAAGTACTTGCCAATTGCGCAGCATGCTCTTGGAAACCTGAGCGAAACCATATCCCGGCAAATCGTACAGATAAAAAGTTCGAACGGCTTCTTCTTGTTCAATCTCAAAGCTAAAAATGTTGATCTTCTGAGTGCGGCCCGGCGTCTTGGAGGTTCTGGCGGTCTTTGGCCCAAAAAGGGCGTTAATGAGAGAAGATTTTCCCACGTTGGAGCGCCCAACCATCGCCACTCCGGGAGCTTTCTTTTCATAAAACCATGCCTCAATTTCTTCCGGTTTGTCGTAGGCCTTTAAAAACTTGGCGCTGGCTCTGGTAATGAATTCGTTCTGCATGGGTAAAGATCCTTAACCGCAATGAATGGGCAAACTTTTGATTTAATTGGTTTTAGCGCGTGGCGCAAGACTTGAAAAGCTTAAATGTCAAAAAGCGTAAATGCGGCGGATCAGGACCAGAAAGGGGAAAAGCTTATGCAAAAAGAAATGGGTTATGTGTCGGACCTTTTGGACTCAAAAGGCTTAAGAGAGGACGACGAGTTGAACTTCGCTCCGTTATTTGGAAAGAGAAGACGGTTTAAACTTAGCCGGTCGCGGATTGATTTTATCACCTCCAACCTTTTGATTCAGAAGTCTCCCGTCTATTACAAGACTCTGGATCCTTTGGGGAAGGAAAAACTGCACTACCAGTTGCGGCTGGTGAAAACCTTGGGAAAAAGCAATGAAATCAAGCAGAGGTACTTGTTAAAAACTTTGGAAGGATCGCCTTTTAAGCATAACGGCAACTTCGTTAATGAAGTTTTTTTAGAGAGGGGAGACGAAGTGGAAATGGGACACAATAATTTGACCGCGTTGGCCCAAAAGAAAAAAGAAAGCGAAACTCTGCCGGTGGATTCCGACAGTCTTAAAGTTCTTAACTCGGAGTTGCCCGTTTTGATATGCGGAGAGACCGGCTCTGGCAAGACGACGCTTGCGAAAAAAATTCACAATCTTTCAAGACCCGAGACGCCGTTTATTCATTTAAATCTGGCGGCGTTTTCCAAAAACCTTTTGGAATCGGAGCTCTTTGGCCACGTCAAAGGGGCGTTTACGGGAGCTTTAAACGACAAACCCGGAGCTTTTAGGGAGGCAAGAAACGGAACACTTTTTTTGGACGAGATCGACTCTTTGCCTTGGGAAATTCAAACCAAGCTTTTGGTGTTTCTTGACGAGTTTAAGGTGAGGTCCGTGGGAGGCGGAATCGACCACGCCGTTTCCTGCCGGTTGGTTTGCGCCGCCGGAGGAGATTTAAAAACCTTGGTGAAAAAAGGAAAAATGCGAAAAGATTTTTATTACAGGATCGCTTCAGGACTGGAAGTGAAACTGCCTTCTCTTCGCTATAATGAAGAGCTGGTTGAAAAGCTTTGCGCCCGTTTTTGTTTGGATTACAAAGTTTTAATGGTCCCCAACCTGGTCGACTTTTATAAAACCCTTCCTTGGCCTGGAAACATTCGACAACTGTACGGCCATCTTAAGAAGAAGGTCGTCTGCGCCAATTCTTTAAAGCTTGTTTACGACAAGCTCGACGAGAAATTGGCGCGGGAAAGCTCGGATCTGAGCTCCCTTTCTTTTATGGAAAGCGAAAGCGATCGCGCCTTGAGCGATGTAAAGTATGAATACGTAAAAAGCATGTATTTTAAATGCGGACAAAACGCGGTGGCCGCGGCTAAAAAACTGGCGATAACACCGAGATCTGTGAGAAATATTTTGGGGAAATCCGCGTAAAGGCGGGCGTCTTTAAGATCCAATAATAAAAATGATATCCACTTGCCGCACTTCTCCCTCGACTTTGTTGTCTTTGAGAAAAGTGTTGAGTTCGTATTGGATTTTTTCTTTTAAGACGAACTTGCCCTCGTCCTCCAAAGGAAATGACGAGAGGACGGGCTCGGTTGTCATGAAGAAGTGGTCTTTT
>JBBDND010000151.1:0-3911 GCA_040877865.1 Bacteriovoracaceae bacterium
TGTTTACGTGCGGTTTGCTACGGTCAAATTTTTCCTTTGCCATAATGTTTCTCCTAAAAAATTAAATGTAAATTCCTCGTTTCTCTAGTACTTGTTTTGCAAGATTTTTTTCAAGCTTTTCATATTTCTTAAATGTCATTGTAAAGTTCGCGCGCCCCTGGGTGCGAGAGCGAAGGTCGGTGCTGTAGCCGAACATTTCAGCCAATGGAGCCTCGGCTCTAATAACCTCCTTGTCAGCTTTGGGATTCATAGAGAGAATCCTTCCCCTGCGTCCGTTAAGGTCTGAGATAACGTCGCCAGTGCTTTCGCTGGGAGCGATAATTTCCAGGTCCATAATGGGCTCCATTAAAACAAGTCCGGCTTTCTTGCAGGCCTCCTTAAAAGCCATTGAACTGGCAATGGTGTAGGCAAGCTCATTGGAGTCAAGCTCGTTGTACTTCATGTCTTTCAACACGGCTTTGATGCCGATAAAGGGATAGCCTGCCATCGCGCCGCCGAGGACGGAGTCGTAAACCCCGTTTTCAGCGGCTTTAAAAAATTCTTTTGGGATTTCTCGGCTTTTAAAGTCGCATTCATAGCTCACAACTTCTTCGCTTTGAGGAGTGACTTCAATGGTCACTTCTCCGTATTGCATTTTACCGTTTATTTCTTTGCGATATTCTTGGGACGCTATGGCCGAGGAGCTGATTCCTTCCCGATATGAAACCTGAGGGGAACCAACGTTAACGCCAACTTTAAATTCTCTTTCCAGACGATCCACTATAATTTCAAGGTGCAACTCGCCCATTCCGTAAATAAGAAGCTGGCCTGTTTCCTTATTAGTGAAAAATTTAAATGAAGGATCCTCCATCTTTAACTGCTCAAGGACCTTGTGCAATTTGTCTTCATCGGCCGATGTTTTTGGCTCAATCGCGATGGAAATAACAGTTTCTGGAAACTCCATTAAATCAAAAATGATCGGTTTGTTGGAAGCGCACAAGGTTTGGCCGGTGGTGGTGAATTTTAATCCGGTAAGAGCCACGATATCCCCGGCGCCAACGGCCTGCAGCTCTTCTCTTTTATTGGCGTGCATGCGCAAAATCTTTCCAATTCTTTCTTTTTTGTTTTCAAGGGGATTCAACACTTGGGAGCCAGCCTTTAACTCTCCCGAGTAAATTCGAAAATAAGTCAATTGACCAACAAACGGATCTGTTGCGATTTTAAAAGCCAGTCCGGAAAAGTCGTCGTTAAAATCCGGTTTTCTTGTTATTTTTTTGTCAACGCTTTTTCCGTCATGTCCCTTTACTTCTCCCACATCCAACGGAGATGGAAGCAAGGCCACAATGGCGTTCAATAACGGCTGAACACCTTTATTCTTAAAGGCGGAACCGCAAAAGACGGGAATAAAGCTGTGTTGATTAACGGCGACTCTCAAAGCCTTCGTTAACAGCTCCTCAGAGACGCTGTCTCCTCCCAAATACTTTTCCGCGAGCTCATCATGGAAATCGGCGACAGACGCGATTAATTCTTCACGATACATTTGCGCCTCATCCAGCTCGTCGCCTTCCAGCTCAAATTCGTCGAATTTAGCTCCCAAATCTTCGTCTCGCCACACCAACTTTTTCATTTTTATGAGGTCTATAACCCCTTTAAACTCGTTTTCGCTTCCGATGGGAAGTTGAGCGGGAGAAGCGCTCTTGCCAAGCTTCTCTTTTATCTCGGAAACAACAGCGTGGAAATCCGCGCCAATTCTGTCCATTTTGTTTACAAAAGCAATTCGCGGCACATGGTATTTGTCGGCCTGATTCCAAACGGTCTCTGATTGCGGCTCAACTCCGCTGACGGCGCAGAACACTCCCACCGCTCCGTCCAAAACTCGCAATGAGCGTTCTACTTCAATCGTAAAATCCACGTGGCCGGGAGTGTCGATAATATTAATATTATGGTCTTGCCAAATACAAGTGGTGGCGGCGGAAGTAATGGTGATGCCTCTCTCTTGCTCTTGAACCATCCAGTCCATCACGGCGGTGCCTTCGTGAACCTCTCCAATTTTATGGCTCTTACCGGTATAATAAAGGATTCTTTCGGTAGTGGTGGTTTTGCCCGCGTCGATATGGGCCATAATACCGATATTTCGAATTTTAGTTAAGTCTTTCATAAGCCAGATTTAGTCTTCCTTTACAATATTCCAAGATTCTAAATTCACTTAATTACCAGAAGAAAAGCAAGTTGTAACGAGCTTTCGATTCAAGGACGGACCTGCCAAGCTTGCGTCTAAACTAAAAAAGGAGCGGTTTTCGCTCCTTTTTATTGCTATATAGTAAGATTGATTACCATTTAAGGTGGGCAAACGCCTTGTTGGCGTCAGCCATTTTATAAACGTCTTCTTTTTTCTTGATCGATCCGCCCCTGTTGTTGGCGGCGTCGACAAACTCGTCAGAAAGCTTGTCCAGCATGCTTTTGCCGTTTCTTTTTCTGGCGTTGTCTCTAATCCACCGTATGGCCAGTGATTGGCGTCTCTGAGGTCTCACTTCAATAGGGACTTGATAAGTGGCTCCGCCAATTCTTCTGGATTTGACTTCGACAGACGGCTTAACGTTGCTCATGGCTTTTTTGAAGATTTTAATGCCTTCTTCACCTGTTTTCTCTTGAGCTTTGTCTAAAGCGCCATAAAAAATCTTCTCGGCAACGGACTTTTTTCCGCCATACATCAAGTTGTTTATGAATTTTGTCACTACAATGTCATCATTTTTCGGGTCAGGAAGAACTTCTCTTACCTGCGCTCTATGTTTTCTACTCATGATCTACACCTTGCCTTATTGTTTAGGTCTCTTGGCGCCATACTTAGAACGACGCTGTCTTCTTTTATCTACACCGCTGGCGTCCAAAGCCCCTCTCACTGTATGGTAACGAACACCTGGCAAATCTTTTACCCTTCCCCCTCTGATCAAAACGATAGAGTGTTCTTGAAGATTGTGGCCTTCGCCCCCTATATAAGAAATAATTTCAAATCCAGAGGTTAATTTTACCTTGCAAACTTTTCTCATCGCTGAGTTCGGTTTTTTTGGCGTGGTCGTGTAAACACGGGTGCACACACCGCGCCTCTGAGGGCACGCTTGAAGAGCCGGCGACTTGGTCTTTTCGTATTTCGCCTTTCTTCCCTTTCTAACTAGTTGGTTTATCGTTGGCATCGACATTACTCCTTGAATAACACTTGCATGTAGCATGAGCTTATAGCGCGAAGCTCATGCTATAACAAGAGTTTTGTTTACATTGTTAAACTCACGTGGTCTTCATCCGGTTTTTCAATGGATTGGAAATCCTTGTAGCGGGAAATACCAGTTCCCGCGGGGATTAGCCTGCCCATTAAAATGTTCTCTTTCAAACCGCGCAAATAATCTTTTTTACCTTCAAGCGTCGCTTGAGTAAGAACCTTTGTTGTCTCTTGGAAAGAAGCCGCGGACAAGAAAGAGTCAGTGCTCAAAGACGCTTTTGTAATACCAAGAAGCAATGGTCTGGCCGAAGCGGGCTCCATTCCATCAGCAACGAGCTTCTCATTTTCATCTTTTAGGATGGATTTAGTGACTGAGTCTCCTTCAACAAACATGGAATCTCCAGCCCCGGTAATCTCCACCTTTTTAAGCATTTGGCTCACGATAACCTCAATGTGTTTGTCGTCAATTTTAACGCCTTGAAGACGGTATACTTCTTGAATCTCATCAACAATGTACCTTGCAACTTCTTTCTCACCCAGTACGCGCAAAATTTCGTGTGGGTTGGTCGGGCCGTCCATAATTGGATCCCCAACTCGGACATAATCGCCTTCGTTAACGATGACATAACGTCCTTTTGGCACAACAACAGTTGATGGCTCTTCTCCGCCCTCAGGTTTAATAATGATCCTTCTAGAGCCTCTAACTTCAGGGCCGTAC
>JBBDND010000152.1:0-3910 GCA_040877865.1 Bacteriovoracaceae bacterium
CCAGTTGAATAACATGGCGTCTTGAAAAAAGATTTCTTTTACATTGTCAAAACTGAGCTGGGGTTCAAAGCGAACGTCTTTTTCAATCAGATACAGAGGGGATCCCAGGCGGCTTAACGGCTCGGTAAGGGCTCCCGCTCCCGGGCCGACTTCCACTATGAGATCAAATTGCGCGGGAGCGTCTTGGATAATTTTATTAATGACAGTTTTGTCTTTAAGAAAGTGTTGGCCTAGCTCTTTATTTGCTTTTGGACGCGCTTGCATTGAAATCCTTTTTATTGATAAATCTTCCGCGAGCGTCCAGTTCAAGGCACTCGGGGAAAGGAATCGCGCTTTCCATATTGAGAAGGGCGTAATGGGCGATCATGGCCCCGTTGTCGGAGCAAAAATCTGGATGCGCGAAAAAGACGTCGTTAAATTTTGCCAACATTCTTTTTCTGATGGCGCTGTTGCAAGCGACGCCTCCTCCCGCCACGATGGAGAGCTTATCAAAATCTTTTCTTTCTTTGGCGGCTTTGATGGCGTACTTCGTTTTTAAGACCACCGCTTTGACAATGGCCTCTTGATAAGAGGCGCAAACATCATAAAAAGCTTGGCTCTGGGCCAGCTTTTGGGAAAAATCTTTGGGCTTATGCGTGAGAATTTCTGGATTTTTTTCCAAGAAAACTCTAAGAGAAGTCTTCAGGCCTGAAAAGCTAAAGCGGCAGTCGGCGCTGGACTTTAGGCCTATGGGAAATTCATGCGCCGTTGGATCTCCCCATTTGGCAAGACTATCAATTATTCTTCCGGCCGGATAACCCAAATCCAAAAGCTTGCCCCCTTTGTCAAAAGCCTCGCCCGCGGCGTCGTCAATGGAGCTGCCCAGAACGCGAAAATCTCGGCTAGAGGAGACCAGGAAAAAAAGAGAGTGTCCTCCGCTTATGAGAAGTCCCAAATAAGGGTAGGATACTTTCTCGGTTAAATGGACGGCCTCCAAATGGGCGTAGAGATGGTTTACGGGATAGATTGGTTTTTTTATCAACATGGACAGTGTTTTGGCGGCGTTCAGGCCGGTTAGCAGCGGACCTAGCAGGCCTGGAGTGGAGGTGACGCCAATGAGATCGATCTCTTGCGCTTCAATCTTCGCTTCTTCTGTCGTTATCTTTAAAAGAGGGGCCAATTTTTGCAAATGATTTCTGGCGGCGATCTCCGGCACGACGCCGCCCCAGGTTTTAAGAACCTCTTCCTGGTCAAAGGTTTTGTGAGACAATATGTTTACACCTTCGGAGCTTTTTTCCAAAATGCCGATGGATGTGTCGTCACAACTCGTTTCTATGCCAAGAACAATCTTTTTCATCGTTTAAGTCATTATATTTTAAGTCATTATAGTTTTGGACAGGCCAGCTCTTTAACTTTTTCGTCAACATACGTTTTGTTTACCTCTGTGGCAAGACCCTTCTGGTCCTTGTGATACCATTCGGGTGACTGGTCACGGGTGTGGCAGCTCAGGCAGCTGACGGAATAGTCTGGCTTTGCGGGTTTTTCCATTTCAAAAGGATGTTCGGGATGCTGGTTGTGACAATGCAAGCACTGCACATTGGCAAAGTTGCGCTCCACGCCGCGCTTGTGGTCGATTTTGATCCACTCATCTGAAAGCGCCTCCCTTTTCTTTGCCGCCAAGGCTCGAATAGAGTCAACTCCTTTAAAAACGCTGTTAACTTCCTTCCAATATTGATCGAGTTTTTTTTCATTCAAGCTTTCCCCTTGAACAACGGAGGCGCTGGAGGAAAAACCGGAAGGCTTTTGAAAGTTTAAACTGTGGCATTGAATGCATTCGGGGTTGTTGGCCGCTTTTGATTTAACCAAAGTTTGCCACGCCAAAGCGTGGGAGGTTTCTTGCCAAAAATCAGTTTGCTCTTTATGGCATTCAGAACAACCAATATAAGTTGTCGCTTTGGCTCCTTGACGGTCCTGGACAACCAACTTTTTTTGCTCGGTTTTTTGAATCTTGTCCAGTTCCGATTTGTATTTTGCAAGCCAAGAAATAAAAGGATTGTCGGGCATCTTTTTTTCAGAATGCTCGTCTATCGCCACCAACTTGTACTGGGCTTCTTTTTCAACGTTAAAAGGAATTTTTATTTCCCCCATATAATGGTTGCGGGAAAGCGCTTGAACAATATTTACCTTGCCTACAACTTCAGGCTCTTTTAGAAACGACTGGGAATGGGCGCCAATAATCCAGTCCAATTCGGGAAATTTCTTGGCCAGAAACTTGTCATATTCCATTCCTGAATGGCTTAACAAAATAATGGTTTTGTTTTTTAAAGAGCCTTTTTCCTTTTTTAACGCTTTCAGAACCTTTTTAAGCGCGACAACGGGATCCTCAAACAAGTTCTTGATCTTTCCTGATAAAAGATTCGGATTGACCACTCCTAAAAAATACACTTCGCGCTCGCCCGCTTTAAGGGCGCTAAATTTTTTACTTTTTATGGCGGAGCCCTTTTTCAAGTTAGACAAAAGAAAAGTAAAACCGCCTTTTTTAGAAATTTTAGAAAGATATTCCTCTCCCAGAGCGAAGTCCTGATCTCCCGGCACAAAAAGATCCAGGCCCATTTTTGTCTGAGCTTGAACCAGGCTTTGCGCGGAAAACGTTGTCGAGTCTTTAAGGGCCTCAGGGATTTTCGTTGAAGGAAACAACATGTCTCCCGTGTCAACGTAGACAAGGTGAGAGTTTTTTTCGGCTTCATGCTGATAACCCGCCACTTGGGGAAGTCCTCCCAACGGAAACTTGCGACATCCGCAAGGGTGGGTTTCTCCGTTGATATTGTGGGAGAAAACAATCTTAAAATGATCGCTTCCTTTTTTGGGGTCTATTTTCTCGTAGTAAGAGTTGTCGGTCATCTTTACCAGCTGATTGCAGGATTGAGCGAACAAACAAATGAAAGTCAGCAAAGCGGCTCGAGGAAGTTGAAACATCACTTCATCTCTTCTTTAGCGGTTTTGGCCTGGGAAGATTTTGGATAATTTTTCACAAGCTCTGAATACGCGGCTTTTGCCTCCGCCTTTTTGCCGCTCTTGTCAAAAGAGCGGGCGATATATAAAAGTGAACGGGGAGCGTAGGAGCTCTTTGGCCATTTGGTGTAAATTTTACTGAAGTAAGAGGCGGCGGTGTCGTACTTTTTGTTCCAAAAATTAATAAGGCCCACATTGTACCAAACAGCGTTTGTTTGAGCGGCGTTCAACTTGCCTTCTTCCAACACCTGCAAATAAGCTTCCTTGGCCTCGGACATCTTGTTGGCTTCAAAAAGTTTGTTGGCGTCGCTTAAGGTGGGCCCTTGAGCCGCTTTGGCGACTTTGTTTAATGATCGGTTGACCCTTTGCAAATATTTTTTTTGATCGGCCAGTTCGGATTGCAAGCTTAGAAGAAGCTTTTTGTTTTCGGCGCCCTCGTCATTTAAGGCCTTGACCTGCGCTTGAAGCTGGGCAATGGATTGCTCCATGGTCTGTTTTTGCTCTTCACTGCTCTTTTTTTGCAAATGGTCTATTTCTTGTATTTGACCGGTGGCGCTGGCCAATCTTCCTTGCAAGTCGTCAACTTTTTGGGTCAACTCGGCGACTAGTTGTCCGGACTGCTCCATTTGCGAGCTCATCTGATCAACCATTTTTTCTCGTTTGATTTCCTCCGCCGTTTTAAAACAAGACACAAATAAAAACAAAAATAAAATCCAAAAGCTCTTCATGTCATTTCCTTTGCTTATCCTTTGCTTAAAATTTTAACATGAATTTTTAAATTACTTAAAGAAAACTAAGGAGGACTAGGGGGTTAACAGAACCTTTTTGGTGGCTTCAAATTCCGCGCGTTCCGCAAATTTTTGAGATAGTTTGGCGTAGCTTTTTGCTTTGTTAAAGTATTTTCTTCTATAGGCGGATT
>JBBDND010000153.1:0-3817 GCA_040877865.1 Bacteriovoracaceae bacterium
ATTAACAAAGGGATTATCATAGAAATTCTGGTTCGCTTAAGATTTGCATGGCTTTTTTGTAACCCGACTTAACCGCGTGCGCCGCCACCTCGGGATTAAGAGAAAATGAATTGGCAAAAAAGAGTTTATAGTCGTGATGATCCGGATAAATGTCAATTAATTTTATCTTTGGATTCACTTGAAGCTTTCGCTCCAAGATGGATAAAAGGTCTCTGCGATGAGCGTGACTAAAGCGCTCGTTTTTCATGTACTCCGAAACAGTGTTTAAGATGTCCAAAGCCGTGGCCCTCTTGGCGCGTGACGCGACAATCTTCTTTTGAATTAACAGGTAAATTGATTGAATAGCGATAGAGGGCAGCCCATAGTTTATAAGAGAGCCAACTTCGTCGTGAAAATGGTAGGGGGTGTGGGTCCACGAGTTGATAATAATATCGCAATTATTGTCTTCTGCGACGTGAGTGGATAAAGTTTCCCTAATTTCACCGTCAATATAGTAATCAGTGTCGCCGGTCAAGTTGTTTTGAACTGGATAGGGAGCGTAAAACGGCGGCACCGCCATGCTGGCGGCTGCGGCGTCCGAAACTTTGGTTCCTGTGTAATAAACCGCGGTGCTGTCATGGCTGGGATTAGGGTAATTGTATTTGCTAAAGATGACTTTGCGCGAATGGTCAAGCTGTGTGGCCACCACAAATAAATCTGGGATAAATTCTTCAAAGGTGTCCACCTCAAGCACGTTTTCCAAAAGGTAGTTTTTAACTCCGTTGGTGCTAAAAAGACCCGGAAAGCTAATGAGAGGACCCAAGAGACTTTTAAACACTTTGGGAAATTCTTCAAAAAAGCCATGTCCTCCGTGATAAAGTGGTTTTGATTTCCTGCGGTGAAGGTGAAACATGTCCCGATAGGAGAGCTTGCGCATTTCTCCTTTTTTAAGTCCCAGTACTCCGTTAATAATTTCTTGAGGCGTCAATCCGCTGGCAAGGAAAACGCTGATCATGGCCCCGGCGCTGGAGCCCACATAAGAGCTGATTTCTAAAGATCTTTCAACATTGAACTCGTCAAGAGAGGAGTTTTTATTGCTTTTAAGGGTAAACCCAAGCTCTTCTAGGGCCAGGGTCACACCTAAATGCCACGCAGCGGCTTTTACAACACCCCCGGACAGGACCAGGGCCGTCTTTTTATTTTTAAACTCGTTAAGATTAACATTTCTCATGTAAGTTTCATTATAGGGGAGACTTGCAAAAAAAAATAGCTGGTCCCTTTTAAATTTTGCGCTATCGGTTACAATTACTTATTATAAAATTAAGCGCTTCAACTTAATCTGACTAAATAAGGAAGGTTTTATCTATGGATGGTAGATGGTTAAGTATTCTAGAATTTGCCCATTATAAAGGGAAGTCCGTTTCCACGGTTCGCCGGTACATCAAAGCCGATAGGGTCAAGCACAAAGAAGAAAATGGAAAATATTTTATTTGGGCAAAGGACTATCATGATCCCGCTCAACAAAACGAAAAAGCCTTTTTGGAATTGCGGTTGGAGAATGAAAGATTAAAAAAAGAAAACCGAGTTTTAAGCGAGCAAACAGACGAATTAAAAATGCTTGTAGAAATATATGAAGAAGAGAGCTTGGCAAGCTCCCGCAAAGGGAGCGAAACACGCTCCCGGGACCTTCCCGCTCTCCCAATTGACTTAGACTACTAATTTAGAGCGCTAAAACTATGATCATAAAATTTCTGGCCCTTATTCTTTTGCTTGTATCTTCCATGGCGCGAGGGGACTCCTTCAGTATGCGAAAATGTTTGGTGTTGCCCGTCACGGACAGCGCCGGCAACGCTCTTGGTTACAAGGTGTATGAGGGAATTGAAGCCTATCTTAAAGAGGCCAAATGGTGTGATTATGTTTCCAGCGCCGAGTTGATTGAGGTGTTCAGCAAATATCGCGGACGCCTAAGAAGCCATCTTAAAGAAGAGAAAGTTTTAAAAACGGTGGCGCGGCGATTGCGGGTTGGGACGCTGATAAGAATTGACTTGGAATACGAAGTGAATCAGGTTGAAGCGCGCCTGGATGTTGTCGGAGAAAACGGAAAAGACGTTTATTTTAGCGAAAAAGAAAGTTTAAAAGCCACTGACGCGGATCAAGCGATAGAAACAATTAAAAATTGGCTGAAAGTTTATGAAACAACAATTCCTTATGACGGAAAAGTTTTGGGCGTTTTGGGAGATCAAATAACCTTTACCTACCCTAAAAACGCTCAAGTTCAAGTCGGCCAGGAGTTTAGGGTTAGACGCTTTGTTAAGAAAAGCAAGCATCCGTTATTAAAAAAAGTTGTCGAATGGGAAACGGAAGTGGCGGCCAGAGGCAAGGTCTTTAATGTTAGCGACAATCAAGCTCTGGGTCTCATAAAGGTGTATGAAACAAGCTCCAAGATCCAACAAGGCGATTGGATTGTTTTAGAAGAATTTTCCCCCACAAAAGCTCTCGACGATGTTACTTATCCCGAAGTTAAGGCCAATCAATTTGGAAAGTTGGGCTTTATTTCCCTCTATTTTGACGTGGCCTCCAGCTCTGTCGGAACAAACACGGTGGACAATAACAAAGCCACTGGTTTTACCTACGGTGTCGGCGTTGAAGTGGAAGCTTGGATTACTCGGGAATACTTCGCCATGGGAGGCTTTTCCAGGCGCCTGGGAACTTTAAAAGAACAGTCCGGATCTTTAAACTTGGATTCGGTGGCCGTCACAAACGGCTCTATGAAAGTGGGCGGGGGCTATAAATATCTCCCGATGGGTTTTTTTTACGGCCCCCAAATTAATTTGACCGCGGGCTACGCGAATTACACTTATGATGTGGAAGAGTCGGCTGAAGACGGTTTTGGGCAGAACTCTATCTCTGGCGTTTTTTTAGGAATTGGAGGCAACATGCCGCTGCAAAAGGGGTTAAGGCTTTTTGGGGGAGCGGAATTTATTCCTTTTTCAACTTTCACTGATGAAGACAATATATTTGGATCAGAAAAATCTTCAAGTTCAATGGTGTTTAGGGCCGGCGTGAAATATCAGTACAGCCCGCTCATTTCATTGGACGGAGCTTTTGAAGCCCAAAACAATTCGGCTAAATTTAAAAGCGGAAACACTTCCCAAGTCAGCTATAAAGACTCCGTCTTCAAGTTGGGGGGATCCTTTATTTTTTAACATGAATATAAACGAATGGTTGTCCCATATTTCAGGCCTCGTTTGGGGAACGCCCCTTCTGATTTTTTTGTTGGCGGCCAATATTATCTTGCTGTTTTTTTCCCGGCTGATTCCCATTAGAGGCTTTTTCCACGCTATAAGATTGGTGAGTGGAAAGGGACATCAAGAAAACGCGGACAGCGAAGGCCAAATTAGCCACTTTCAGGCTTTGAGCAACGCTCTTGCCGCCACCATTGGTTTGGGCAATATCGCCGGAGTGGCTGTGGCCATCTATCAAGGCGGCCCGGGAGCGATTTTTTGGATGTGGGTTTCGGCGCTGCTAGGCATGAACACCAAGTTTTTTGAATGCACATTGGCCGTGATGTTTCGAGGAAAGGATTATCAGCGCCAGGTGCAGGGCGGGCCAATGTACTATATAGAAAATGGCATGGGCAAGCTTTACAAACCTTTGGCCATCGGGTTCGCCGTCTTTGGTCTGATCGGCACCCTTGCCTTGTTTCAAATAAATCAATTGGCAAAATTTTTAGAGACAGGCTATAACCTGGCTCCTGAATGGACCGGCGCTATTTTCACCGCGGTTATCATATACATTCTTTTGGGGGGACTAAAGAGAATTTCCAGCTTCACTTCCA
>JBBDND010000154.1:0-3771 GCA_040877865.1 Bacteriovoracaceae bacterium
ATATTTTTCTTGGCAGGCCGTCTTTTAACGTCGGAACCACCTAAGATCTCTACTTAAAAATTTTAACGTCTTATCTCTCAGGCCAATCTTCAGAACTTTTTGTCGACGTAAGAGACCGCAAGGGACTTTGCTACGCCGTACAGCCCCTTCATCACACCGCGCTTGAGGCCGGTTACTGGGGAATTTATATTGGAGCCGGCCATGAAAAAAGCGAAAAAGCCATCAGCGCCATTATGCAAATTTTAAACAATCTTAGAGACAAGGGACTTTCCAAAAAAGAGTTTAACCGGATAAAGAATATGATTGACGGTCAGAACCTGTTAAACATCCAAACCAATGACGACTACGCCAACTTTTACTCAATTCCCATTTTGCATCACCTAGGTTTGGACTATCAACATGTGAGCTTTGAAAAAATTCGCAATTTTAAACATGAAGATTTTAACAGATTTTTAAAGAGGTTTTTAAAGACCGACTGGAATATCATCGAGGTTGGGAAAAAAGCTCCAAACCAAAAAAGCTAAGAAACTTTTTTTGTTTCGTTTTTATGAACTCCCAAGATCGCTTGGCGCAGATCATTGCCTTCTTTAATCAGCAAGGGGTGGTCCTGGCTGTTTTCATTTTTGTCGACAATGATAGACATCATTTGAGAGATGTTTTCAAAACAAGTCGCCATAACCTTGTAAAAGCTTGGTATGTCAAAACACCTTGGTTGCGCGGCGTCAAGTTTCTCATAGGCCATTTGGCCAATGCGGGCATAGTAATCGCTGCTTAAAAGCTTGTCGCCAATAGATTTGGAGAAATAGCCCGTCAACACAAGCGCCGTGTCTCCTATATCTTTGTACACTCTTTTCTTCTTTTCTTTAGAATAAGAACCGGCCTGCAACAGCTCCATTCCCAGAACTTTTTCCTTCGCCTTGCCGTCTTCAAAAACAAAATATTCTGTGGAAAAGGTGTACTTCTCCAAGACTTCGCTAGAATAATAAATTGTTTCTTCGGGTACAGGGCACAAAGATTTTTGATTTAAATCCCTCAGCTGCTTGTAGAAATAGGATTTAAGGGACTCAGATAAAATAATTTCGCTTTTATTCGTGGTATCTGTCATCCATACTATTATAACACAGCACACAAGTAAAAGAGTCTAAATGGAAATTATTGCCATTTAGTAATAAAATTGGCGACTTACTCTTCGATCTCTATCATTAAATGTCCAGAATCGAGGTTTTGGCCTTCTTTCACGTTCACTATTTTGACGACGCCGTCCACGCCCGCCTTGATCTCGTTTTCCATTTTCATGGCCTCGAGTATGAGAAGAGTGTCGCCCTGTTGGACCATGGCCCCTTCTGCGGTGAGCAGCTTTACAACCTTGCCTGGCATATCGGTGACAAGCGTCCCGGCGCTTCCCTGGCCTAGTCCGGAAGGTTTAAAACCTCTGTAAACATTAAGACTTTCATTAATATTGACCACGCCTTTGTTGTTAGAAATTTTAGGCGCTTTTTCCCATGAAATCATATCTTGAGAAATATAGTTTTTACCCGCCAGCGATTTCATATAGTAATTTTTTGTCCCGTCGCTTTCGGTTTTAACTTCAAATCCAACAGCTCCGTCTCTCGTTTGTTTCCCTGTCGAGACGTCGAAATAGACTTCTTTGCCCTCGGCGTTAATGATGTAATACCTCATAATCCCCTTCTCTCTTGGATGGCGTTTATTTCAATCGCCAGCGCTTTTTTGTACAAACTCTCCACACTTTTCAATTCCTCCACCTTCTCCTGCGGCTGAACTTCATTAATGTAGTTGGTTGTGTACAAACCCCTCTGAAAACTCTCTTCCGCTAAAATAACTTGATGTAACGCCACATTGGTCTTGATCCCCTCAATGACAAGACCGCGCAGCGCGCCACGGACCTTTCGTATAACAACAGCTCTATTATGTCCATACCCAATAAGCTTTCCTATCATGGGATCAAAATCAGGCTTAACCTCCAAACCATTATAAATGCAATGGTCAAAGCGAATTCCTTGGGGGAAAGTGCATTCAAAGCCATTCACTTGACCCGGAGCAGGAAGCATCGTCACAGCGTCTTCAGAACAGACCCGACATTCAATGGCGTGCCCGTTTATTTTAATCTCTTCTTGAGAGTTTATATCCATCGGCTCGCCCAAGGCAGCTTGAATCATATTGGTCAGAAGATCCACCCCGGTTACTTGTTCAGTAATGGGATGCTCCACCTGGATTCGAGTGTTCATCTCCAAGAAATAGAAAGACTTGTCCTCTCCCATAATGAATTCCACCGTTCCCGCGGAATTGTAGTTAACGGCCTTGGCGAGTTTAACGGCGGTTGAGCATATTTTTTGGCGCAAGTCCTCGTCTTCTCCAATAAAAGGAGACGGGGCTTCCTCAATAATTTTTTGATGTCTTCTCTGAATGGAGCACTCTCGTTCAAAACAATGAAAAACATTGCCTTTATTGTCGGCAAGAATTTGCACTTCGATATGGTGGGGATTGACAATGAACTTTTCCACCAAGACGCCGGGGTTTCCAAAGGAAGACTGAGCTTCCCTTCTAACAGCGTCAAAATTCTTGGAAAGATCCTTTTCAGACTCGACTATTCGCATGCCTTTGCCGCCGCCGCCCGCGACAGCTTTTAACAACACAGGGTAGCCAATTTCTTTCGCCACAACCGCCGCTTCTTCGGCCGACTCTATTTCGCCAGTGGATCCGGGAACCACAGGGACTCCCGCCTCCTTGGCCATTTGCTTTGAAACCGCCTTGTCCCCCATTTTATAAATCGCTTCGGGGTGGGGGCCGATAAAGATCACTTTCGCGTCTTCAAGTTTTTTACAAAAGGTCGTGTTTTCCGACAAGAAACCGTAACCGGGATGAACGGCGTCAATGCCTCTTTCCCTTATGACCTTTAAGATCTGATCCATATTCAAATAAGTTTCAGCGTTGCTGGACCCTTTCAGGTGAATCCACTCGTCGCAATACTCCAAGTGGCTGGCCTGCGGCTCGCTATCGGTCCAAAATCCCACGGCGACATGTCCCAACTCTCGAGCGGCTTTGGCCACGCGGATAGCGATTTCACCTCTATTGCATATAAGTATTCTTTTTGCCTTCATTTAATTAATCTCCGAATTAGATCTCCAAAATTATAGAGGAATATTGCCATGCTTTCTCTTGGGAGTTGATTGCTTTTTATCCTTCAAGAACTCCAAGTAGCGATAAATTTTTTCCCGGGTGTCCTCTGGAAAAATGATTTCGTCAAGATAACCCAACGCCGCGGCTTTATAAGGGTTGGCGAATTCCTTTTCATAACCTTCCACTAATTGCGCCTTCTTTTGATTAAACTCTTCTCCCTCAAGGCCCTTAAGCTCTTTTCGAAAAATGATATTTACAGCGCCTTCGGCGCCCATAACGGCGATTTCCGATGTTGGATAGGCAAGATTTATATCCGCGTCTATATGTTTGGAGGCCATAACGTCATAAGCTCCTCCGTAAGCTTTCCGGGTAATCAGCGTGATCATGGGAACAGTAGCCTCAGAAAAAGCGTACAAGAGCTTTGCCCCGTGCCGGATTATTCCTCCGTACTCTTGTGTTGTGCCAGGCAAGAATCCAGGGACATCCACAAGGGTTAAAAGCGGCAATTCAAAAGCGTCGCAAAAACGAATAAACCTGGCGGCTTTGGTGGAGGAGTCGATGTCCAAACAACCGGCGAGCACGGCCGGTTGATTGGCGACAATTCCAACTTTATGACCTCCAACTCTTGCGAAT
>JBBDND010000155.1:0-3762 GCA_040877865.1 Bacteriovoracaceae bacterium
CTTGATTGCAAAACATAAAGTTTTCCGTCTTCAATGGCCCACTCCACATCCATTGGAAGTCTAAAATAAGCCTCAAGATCAAGGCCCAAGGCCACAAGCTCCATTAGCTGGGAAGCGGCGAGGCTTGGCTGCTTTTTCTTTTCCTCGGCAAGCGGAACTTTTTCGAGACCCGGTCCGCTCTTTGACTGAATAAGCTCAAACTCTTTTTCCACCACGTTTTGTTTAATTTCCTTGGTGTCTCTTTTGATTTTGTAGTGGTCGGCGTCAAGCTCCCCGCTAACCAAGGCCTCACACTGGCCAAAAAGCGAGTCGACCACCATATTGTCCCGGTCCAGAGGATCCATAGGATTGCGGGTAAACATTACCCCGGATATTTCAGAGTTGATCATTTTTTGAATCACGACTCCCATTTTTATTTGGGAGAGCTCCATGCGGTTTTTAATCCGGTAGCTCAAGGCCCTCTCGCTATAGGCGCTCGCCCAGCACTTTCTGATGGAAAGCTCTATGTCTTTAAACTCTTTTTGAAACAGAAAGCTGGAAAACATGCCGGCGAAAGAGTGGTCCACGGAGTCTTCGTCAATACCCGAGGAGCGAGCCGCCAAATTTTGACCCAACAACCCTTCTGACTCAAGCGCTTCTTTGATTTGAGACTGAAGCCCCTCGGGAAGCGGCGTCTCCAAAAAGGCTTTCTCAACCCTGAGTTCTCCTTCTTTTGGATCGAGGATGTTTGACACGGTCTCAAGCAAGTTTGTCTCTTGCAAGTATTCGCGAAACATTTCGTTTGAAATCACAATAAATTCAGGAACGCGGCAGCCGCGTTTGGCCAGCTCGTATAATTTTAAGCTTTTGGCGCCTCCGATTTTGATAACCAAATCAAAGGGAGAATTTAAATTTAAAATCATCACGCCACCCATCCTCTGATCGCCAGCGCCCATATGACGTATATTAGATTTAATGAAATAAGACCTTCAAGTTTTTTAAAATCCTCCGGCCTGGAAAAAAGCTTGGGCAGTGTCAATACTATTAATATGGAGGGAGCGGCGATCCACCACAGAGCTCCCAAATACCAGCCGCAAAACACCGCCAGCGCCTGTAGGATGACGATGTATAGGGCCACTCGGCGGGCCCCGGAAACCACAAGGTATGTTTTAAGAACGGGGTGGGCGTTTGGATCCAGTTTTCTTCCAATTTCAAAAGAAAAGAAGGCGCTTAAGACAAGCCCTCCGAAAGCGAAGGCCTCGGGATTCAACGCCGCTTCGGGCGCAAAAAGCGCCAGGGCGAACAAGCACAAAGGGAATATCACTATTTGATGGGAGATGGCGTATAGAATCGGCCTGGATGAAAGCCAATCGCCAATAAAAAATTCTTTGTACATTAAAAAAAGCCAGAGCGCCGAGACGGCCAAAAGCGCGCCGGAAACAGAGCTAAAAAAAGAAAATGCGGCGGCGACAAACAAAACTAGGACTAGGCCTGTGATATTTATAATGTGTCCAACCGTTTTGCGATCAATGGCCCCTCTAGGCAGGGGACGATCAGGATTGGCGACAATGTCTTTTTCCACGTCTTTTAACTCGTCCATAAATCTTAATTCGCTCACAAACGTAAACAAGGCAAAGACTCCGAACAGAAGGGCTCCGGCATCCATTTGGGAATTTGCCAAGGCAAGGGCGGAGAACACAAGACCAAAAGCCAGGATGAAGTTAGGGACAATAGGAAGTCTTTCTTTCATAAAAATATTAACTGATTGCATATCCGCCCTTTTTTAATGTTTTAGTTCGATCAATCCTTGCCCTATGTCTTTTATCTCTAAAAACTTTGGCGACTTTAATTTTGGTAACCTTTTTAAAACACTTCTTTATTTCCGATTGTTCTTCTTTGCTTAACTCCCCAATAAGAACCAGGTCTTTGTCTTCGCGTTTTATGAAACACTTGGAATGTCCCAGGCGTTGATAGAGTTCCTGCTCCAAATCGAAATCTTCCTCTTCCTGGAAGCTGCGGCCGCGGTACCAGAAACCTTCCGTGTCAATATTGATTCTGTCGCCCATATTGTGCCATGCCCGGCCTTGGGAGTCGAGACGCTTGTTTTGCCTGTTGGCCTGATCGTCGCCTTCGTAAAGAGGAGACACATGCGGGCCGGCGACCCAAAGCGTGTCTTTTTCCTGATCTATCTCAATGTCTTTAATCGGGCGGCCTAAATAAAGCGTTTGAAAATAATTTCTTTTTTTGCTTAAGGCCACCGCGCTCCGCAGATCGGCCAACGCCACCGGCTCGGCTTCGCTTGATCCGTAGACGTGGGTGAAGTTTCCAGTAGGCCAGCGTTTGAAGGCTTTTTCATATATCCAGCAGTCGGCCAAGGCTCCTCCCATATGAAAAGAGCGCAAAGACTCGGCTTTGGCGTTGTTCATTAATTTGATCAAAAACGCGGGGCCCGCTGCTAAAGTGTCGGGCGCGTATTCCTTAGGAAGCAAGTCAATTTGATTTAAAACTCGCTTGGGCCATTTTGAAGGGATAAGCAGACTTCCTTTTCCCATGCCTAGATTTAAGAGCGCCACATTGGTAAAAATAGTCATATCCATTCCCGGATGTTGCTCATAGTGCAAATATTTTTTTAAAACTTGCGCCTGGTCCACCAAAAATTGATGCTTTCTATGAACGCCTTTTGGATTTCCCGAGGTGCCGGAGGTGAAAGTCAGTATGGCCAAGGCATGCGGCCCCATTTTTTCGATTTGTATTTCGTCGGCGGCCGATAGGCTTTGCTCGTTTAATTTTGAAGAAGAAAACCAAACGGGAACGCGGCGAATCTCTTTGGATCGCGCTCCCCAAAGCTTGCCAATGGCGCCGCTCATAAAACCTTTTGGCCTAACTTGCGCGATGATTTTGTTGATATTTTTAAGCGGCATCCAGGGCTCCACCAATATAATTTGAATCCCCGAGGCCAACATGGCCAAAATCATGGCGTACATGTCAGGCGAGGGCGCCTCAAAAAGCAAAATGGCGTCGCCTTTGTTGAATCCTTTGGACTTTAAAAACCTTTGAGCTTTTATGGAGTTTTTCGTCAACTTTTTAAAGCTTATATTTTTACGGGAATTGCTCAGAGCTTTGATTCCGTCAAAAAAAACAATGGCTGGGCGAGAGGAGCCAGAAAAAGAGGACTGGAAATAGCTTTCAACACAGTTCATGTTTTTTCTCGTCGTTTTCTTTCCTTTCTTTTGCTTTTTTCCGCGCCAGATTGATCTCTTCTTCGGTTATCTCGTGCTGGTGTCCCATGATTGCCGAAAGTTTTACGCCGTGTTTTCTCGCCAGCCTGTCAATTTCAATGACTTTTTTATAGCTGATGTCTCGCGACAAGCTAAAGCTTTCAAACCTTCCCTCTAAAGCGAGTATCGCCGTTTCGGCCAGGCAGGCGTAAACGACTTGGCCTTCCAGCCCTATGTCGCAGGTCAACTTTACATCTCCGGGCAATTCAACCTCGCCGCTGGCGATCACCAATACATCCGGCCTTTTTGCGGCATCCTCTTCTTGGATGTCAAAAGGCCTTGAGACGTCGCAAATGACACAGCCAGATTTCACTTTTTCAATGTCAAGAATCTTTTTTCCCTGGGCGCTAGTGGTTGTGATAATTAAATCAGCCTCGCCCAAGTAATCGTCGGGTTTGGTGGCGTAAGCGACTTCGCACTGGGGGCTTGTTTCTTTAATCGTGTCCGCAAGGTCGATCAGCTTGTAAGGCCGCGGCGCGATCAGGATAATTTTTTTCCAGGCCTG
>JBBDND010000156.1:0-3758 GCA_040877865.1 Bacteriovoracaceae bacterium
GCAAGTCTTTGATCCAAGGAGGCCAATACTCTCTTCTGCTCAATAAAGTAGTTAACCTGAGTGTTGGTTTTGGTGGAGCTAAAGTATCTTTCCATTTGCAATTCTTGGTTGCCGTTGATTCCAACCCAGGCGCGGGCGTTTAAATAGGGGCTTTTAAATCGCATTTTAACCATGCCTATTTCCAGCCGCGGTTGAATGTCAAAGCGAATCTTGTCTTTGCCGACTTTGACTTCCTTTTTGATGTCGTTGGATTTCTGGCCGCTTTCTCTTTTGGCCTTGATCAAAAACTCTTCCTGTTGTTCTTGAGCCTCAATCGCCGCCAACTCGTCGTCGGCGCTCCATCTTTCATACAAATTTTCAGCGGTTTCTTGGCCAAGCTTGTTGGCGCTTCTTTCGACGTCTTTGGTGATAAACCTTAAATAATTTCTCTCAAAGAATTTTTGTTTTTGTTCGGGGCTGGGCAAATTGACCACGCCGGAGCCCTCAAAACCGTAGGCCTCGGCGTACTCTTCCTGGGCCACCCAGTGGCGCAATTTCTGTTTGGCGTCTTTGAAGTCATTTTTATGTTTTTCGTGAAACTCGTCCACAATATTGCGCTCAATCACCATGGGAACCAAAATCTTGTCGTCATCAGGGACAAAGTTGGCGGGAGCTCTGGAAATCTTGCCTTTGGAAGAAAGCTGGGCCTGCGCGGTAAAAGAAAACGCCAGGCCAAACGCCAGCAACAAGTGTAAAGATTTTAGTGGGTGTCTAAAATTTAAACATTTCTTTTCCATTCTACCCTCATAACCGTTTGAAATCTTTCGACTTCTTTTCTCTCTCTAGCTATATAGGGGCAAGATGGGCGCCAAGTTAGACTATCTTGTTAATGGCGTCCAGGATTTCGATCTGAATGTCGGTGGAGTCGTCTAGCTCGGCGTGCGCCTCGTGGCGCAGGTAATTGGTCACCGCGCTTCTTTCATAATTGGCGGCGATATTGGGACCGTCGTTGATCAGCTTGTTGCCTTGGGCGAGAAAGTTTAAATTCTCTTTTACGTTTTGAGGAACGATATCGTTGTCAAAACCAACAGAGTCGAGAGTGACCAATAGATCAATCTGTCTAAATCCATTCTCGATAGTGTTTAACTGCTGAGCTATTTCCAAAACCGCGTCGCCCCCAAAGGAGTGACCCACCAAGACAATGGGTTGGTTTGGATCGCGTTTTTTAATCTCTTTAACAATTTCCTTTTGCTGATCCCAAGCGTAGTGGCGCCCGCCCTCCACCGCTTCGGCCATGTCGCGAATTCCGTCGTAATTTCCTTTGACCGAGCTGGCGCCAAGCCAGTCAAAGCCGCTGACAAAGAAAATGCCCGGGGTTTTGTCGTTTCCAAATTTTTTTGCGTGTATTTTTAGCGCCTGTTGCGCGGGAGTGAGCTCTTTTTCCTTGGGCGCTTCTTTTTCTTCAAGTTTGCGCTCCAAAATTTTAGAAGATTTGGAGATGTCCACTTCGTAATCGGGAGATTTTTGGGAAGAGTCTTTTGTCTTCGACTCTTCTGAAGTCTTCGAATCTGGTGATTTTGAATGTGGAGAAAATCTCTGGTTCTTGAGTTTTAAATTTGGGGAGTTTAAAGAAGAGCCAGAGATTTTTTCCATGCTTTTATTGTAAAGCAAAGCCCTCTGGCTTCAAACAGGAAAAAATTGTTAATCCAAGCCGGCCTGTTCCAATAATTGGTTTAGAGCCGCTTGAGTTTTTTTGTCCATTTTCATGTCTTTGGACTTGCGCTTCATCAATTTAATGATGTCAGCGGCTTCACTTTTATAAGAGCTTGCCGCTTTAGAGCTTGCCGCTTTTTTGCGGTTGGCGGTTTTCTTCTTGCCGGGTTTAACCAAGGCTCCCGCGGCGGTGATCGCTCGCTTGAGTTGAAGTCTTTTAGTGATTCTTCCGCTTAATATTTTCTCTTTTAGCTCGTTTCTAATTTTGCCCTTTTCCAGAGAACCCCATTCTATCAAAACGTATTTTTCAGTGTTGTGCTCCTTGGCTGCTTCTTTAACGGTTTTTGGCAATTTAGCGATGGTTAAACACCTATGCACCTCGGACTTGGATATGCCGAGCGCCGCTTGAATTTTGCGCTCTGAGGCGCCGGTCAGTTTTTTATAGCCGTGAATGGAGTCGGCCTGATCGATATAGTGAAGTTGTTCTCTGGCGGAGTTTTCGGAAAACTGAATGGCCATGAGCTCTTCGTCTGTTTTATTTTCCAAAATAAAACAAGGAGCCACTTTCATGTCCTCAATGGTGGACATGGCCCTAAAGCGCCTTTCGCCGCAAATTAAAACGTATTTGTTTCCTTCGCGATGAACCACGATGGGTTGGATGAGCCCGTTTTCCTTGATGTTTTCGGCGAGCTCTCGAATCGATTCGTCATTGAACTTTGTTCTTACCTGCTTTCTAACTTCTATTTTATCCAGGGCGATATCGTCCAATCTGGCGCCCTGCAAGAGCTTCTCGTCGTTAAACTTGAAGATGTCTTGATCCAGATGGGCGGCGATGTCTTTTTTTTCTCTTTTCTTTTTCGAAACCCTGGCCTCAAACGTTTTTGCCATAATTGCTCTCCTTAAAGATCCCCGTGTTTAAAGATCCAATGATTCCCAAAGCTTGTTGTAATCTCTTTTTCCTTTGGATTTTTTTCCCATTAAAAAAACCGGCTTTTTCAAAGAAATGGATTCTTGCATGTCCACTAAATTCCTAATGGAGGGCGTGACGTCAAAAGATTGCGCCAGCTCTTCCAAGCGGGTCTTCTCGATTTTTCTTCGGGAGTTCACCATTGAAGGAATAATGCTGAATTCCAACCCGGGATTTTCCGACTCTTTGATGATTTCAAAAGTGTCCATCAACTCTTCCAGGCCGTCGATGGAATAATCTTGAGCCTGAGTGGGAATAAGAATTCGGTCGCTGGCCACCAAGGCCATAATCAACTCGTCCCCCAACATAGGAGGAGTGTCTATGACAATATAATCAAATTGACCTTTTAAGGACTCAAGACGCAGTTTTAAAAGCCGCTCTTTTCTGCCCGCGTTTTTTCTAACTTCAGACTCGGATAAAATCAAAAGCTTCGCCAAGTTGGCCATGTGGCGCGATGACGGAATGACAAAAAGATTTTTGTAAAAGTCCTGTTTGCCTTCGCTTGGAACGATCACATCCTCGTTGTCGACGTCTCCAATCAACCATTCCGGAATCAAGGTTCTTCTCACATCGGCTCCCAAAGTGACGCTTAGATTGGCCTGGGAATCCATGTCGATGACCAACACCTTATTGCCTTTATAGGCCAAATGAGTGGAAAGCTGATAGGCCTGCATGGTTTTTCCCACGCCGCCCTTATTGTTTGCGACTGTAATTACTTTTGCCATTTGTGAACTCCCTTTCGGACAAAATTAATCCTTATAGAAAAAGTCTAAGTTACCTATCACACAACGTCAAAAAATAAGTACTGAGAACCATTGACTTTTTGCGCTGCGCGCAATTAGTCTAGGCTCAAGATTTCACTCAAAAAAACGGGCCTGGATTATGGATATTTATGAAACAGAGCAAGACCATTTGCCAAAAATTTCGCAAGAAGAATTAAGCGACGAACAAGTGATGCAAGAGCTCTTTGACATCAAAAAAGAATTGGGCGATCGCCTGGTGGTTTTAGGCCACCATTATCAACAAGACGACGTTATCTCGCTGGCCGATCACACTGGCGACTCCTTGCAACTGGCCCGGGAAGCCGCCAAGTTGGAAA
>JBBDND010000157.1:0-3716 GCA_040877865.1 Bacteriovoracaceae bacterium
TTAGAGCTGGAAAAGCGCGGATATGATTGGCTCGGAACAAACGAGAACCAAAGCGGGGCAAGGCAATAATGAGCTTGGAGCAAACGATAAACAAAGAACAACTGCCCACTAAAAAGAACGAGAAGTGGAAATACACCAATCTACAACATTATTGGCCGCAGTTCGATTTGCCTAAACAGAGCTCTTTCCCCTACGCTTCCGAGAAAATTTCCGAAGAAAATGATAATATTGTTTTCATTAACGGAGAGTTTAATCAAGAACTCTCCAATGTCGCGGTAAAAAAGCTTAACGGCTCCAACAAAGCCATCTTTTCCCGCTTCAAGAAAAAACTCGCCAAACTCATGCAAGACGAAGGAGTTTTCCAGTTGGTTGAATCTCATTCTCAGAATCAATACCTGCTGGAATTAGAAAGCGCCCGAACAAAGCCTTTAAGAATTTATCACGTCTATTCCGGGCAACGGGCCAAACATGCCAGCGCCCATTTGCATGTGGCGGCCAAGACCAATTCCCAGACTTCGATCATGGAAACTCACGAACAAATCAACGAGGCTGAAAACTTCATCAACAACGCCACAAGTTTTTATTTGGAAAACAATTCCAAAGTCGTCTTTGTCAAGGCGCAAGACCTAAACGACTACAGCTCCTTTGTTCAAAATACCAGAGCGCTTGTTTCAAGGGACGCCCGCTTTGAGAGCATTACCATCGACGCCGGCGCCAAACTCTCCAGAAACAATATCTGGATAGAGCTCGAGCAAGAGGGAGCTTCTTGCGCCGCCCACGGCCTTTACGCTCTTCAGGGAGAGCGGCAATCCGACACTAACTCATTTATTCATCACGCCAAAGGCCACACAGAGTCGAGTCAGCTTTACAAAGGGATCATGAACGACAAATCCCACGGAATCTTTACCGGCCTTATTCGCGTGGAAAAAGACGCCCAACTTGTAACATCCGATCAGCTAAATAAAAACTTGCTTTTGACAAAAGGCGCCCACGCCCACTCAAGGCCTCAACTTGAGATTTACGCCGACGACGTCAAGTGCGCCCACGGTTCAACCACAGGACAACTTAGCGAAGAAGAAGTTTTTTATTTTGAATCTCGCGGCATTCCAAAGGAGAAGGCCAGGCAACTGTTGGCAGCCGCTTTTGCCAACGATGTTCTTTTAAAGATAAAAAGCGTGTCTTTGCGCCAAGCGGCTCAAGATTTGCTTTCGAAAAACTTTAATCCATTAAAGACCCAGAGGTCGAATTGATAAACCCTGAAAAAGTTCTAAAAGATTTTTGCCAATGCCAAACGCCCTACGAGGGCAACGTCATCACATACCTTGACAGCGCGGCAACCACGCTAAAACCAAAGGTTGTCGTGGACGCCGTCAGCAGATTCTATCTTTCCGAGTGCGCCAATGTGCACAGAGGCATTCATACCCTTAGCGAGGTTTCAACAAATCGCTTTGAGGCGACAAGAGACAAGATTCAAAAACTCGTCAACGCGAAAAAACGCGAAGAAATCATTTTTACCAAAGGAACCACCGAGTCATTAAACCTTTTGGCCTCTTCCTACGCCGAGGCTTTTTTAAAAGAAGGCGACGAGATTTTAATTTCAACCATGGAGCATCACTCAAACATTGTGCCCTGGCAAATGGCCTGTGAAAAAACCGGCGCCAAATTAAAAATTATTCCAATCAACGACCGCGGCGAAATCGTCATGGAGGAGTTTGAAAAACTCTTGAGCTCCAAAACAAAATTAATGAGCGTCGTTCATGTCTCAAACGCTCTGGGCACCATCAATCCCGTCAAGGAGATGATTTCCATGGCCAAGGCTGCCGGGGCGATCACGGTTTTAGACGCCGCACAGGCCGTGGCCCACACCACCGTCGACGTTCAAGCGCTTGATTGCGACTTTTTGGCTTTTTCCGGACACAAAATGTTTGGGCCTACCGGCGCGGGCGTCCTATATGGCAAGGAAGATCTTTTAAATAAAATGCCGCCCTATCAAGGAGGCGGAGACATGATCGACAACGTGACTTTTGAAAAGACCACTTACAATGTTCTGCCCCACAAGTTTGAAGCGGGCACCCCCAATATCGCCGGAGTTATCGGACTGGGAGCCGCTGTTGATTATATAAACGAGCTTGGGCTTAAAAATATCCAGGCCTATGAAGCCGAGTTGTTAAATTACGCCACCGAAAAGATATCAGAAGTTCCCGGACTAACAATTGTCGGAACCGCTGAAAAAAAGGCCAGCGTCATTTCTTTTGTTATAAAAGATCTACACCCCCACGATATCGCGACACTTGCCAACAAATATCATTTGGCGCTGAGAACAGGCCATCACTGCGCCCAGCCCTTGATGGCGCGTCTTAACGTTCCAGCCACCGCAAGAGCGTCCTTTTCCGTTTACAACACTAAAAAGGACGTGGACAAATTAGTGGCGGCTTTAAACAAAATTGTCGAATTATTTAGCTAATTGCAAAAGAGGAAAATAAAATATGGATATAACAGTTCAACCCACTCCAAACCCCAACGCGTTAAAGTTTATCTTAGATCAGGATGTAAAGACGGAGGGGAAAACTTCTTTTAAAAACCCCAACCAGGCCAAAGACGTGCCTTTGGCGCAGGCCCTGTTTGACCTCAGGGGCGTGGATCAAATTCACTTTTTCCAAAATGTCATAACCGTCTCTAAATTCAGTTTTGAGCCCTGGGACAACCTCGAACCAAGCATCGCCACAACCATAGAGAATTTAATCGAGGACCACGATCCAAATTTTAAAGACCACGACCCAGAAAAAGAGCGGCGAAAAAGTTTGTCGGCAGACATGCTGGAAATTGAGGCCATCCTGGATAAAAGAATTCGTCCCGGCCTACAGGCGGACGGAGGCGACTTGGCCGTTTTAAGTTATGAGGACAACACGCTAATTGTTCGTTATCAAGGAGCCTGCGGCACCTGTCCCAGCGCCTTCAGCGGCACCCTGGAGGCCATTCGCGCCATTATGCGCGACGAATACGACCCCGAGATTGAAGTTTACATCGCTCCAGAAGAAGGCGCCGGACCGTCTTCCTTCTTTTAAGCAATAAAAAAACTAGACCCATTCTTTTGGGTGATAATACTCCATCATTTTCGCGTGGGCCGTTCCCGCCTTTGGCCGATACTGGTATGTGAACTTACACCTGGCCGGCAGAGAAATTAAAATAGAATCTATCCGTCCGTTAGTTTTTAAACCAAACAATGTTCCCCGATCATGCAGCAAATTAAACTCCACATATCTTCCTCTTCTGTGTAGTTGAAAATCTTCGTCTTCAGGCTCGTAGCTTTCCCCCATTCTTTTCTCGGCTATGGGAAAATAAGACTCGATAAAACGCTCCGAGAGATTTTTGACCATGTTAAAATCCGCTTCTAGATCGCCGGAGTTATAATGATCAAAGAAAACGCCGCCAATCCCCCTCATTTCGTTATCGCGATGGGTGTTTACAAAGTATTCGTCGCACTCTTTTTTCATCCAATCATAATCTTCGCCCGCGGCGCTTTTCCATGCTTGATGAAAATGTCGAAAATCTTCCTCGTAAGGGTAATAGGGTGTCAAATCCGCGCCGCCCCCAAACCAAAATTCTTCCCCTTGATGGATCATGCGGAAATTGGCGTGAACGGTTGGCGCGCGGGGATTTTTGGGGTGCAATATCAGGGAAATTCCCGCGGCCCAAAGCTCTTTGGAATCGCCTTT
>JBBDND010000158.1:0-3713 GCA_040877865.1 Bacteriovoracaceae bacterium
AATACAAACAACAACACCGGCAATAACAACAATAATTCAACCAACTCAAAAGAGCAAAAGACTCAACTTCTTGAGCCCCGGATTGTGGAAATTTTCATCAATTAAAGCTCGTAAAAACTGTTAGAATTGCTTACAATATCGCTATGCAGTTAATTTCAGTTGATTTAGGCTCCTACTCTATAAAATTCTTAAAATTTAGAGTGGATAAAAACAAAATCACTTATGATTTTGCGCGTGAAGTTGTCATTGACACCGACGAGTACAATATCCTGGCCGAAAATATTGAGCTGGATTTACAGTTAAAAATTGTCAAGGATCTGTTGGAGGATATCGAGGGAGAATACAGGCTAATTCTCAACGCTCCAGGAGAAATCATCACCACCCGCTTTTTAAATTTGCCGGTCAAAAACCGAAAAAAAGCTCAATTGATGATCCCATTTCAGTTGGAAGAAGACATCCCTTTTAGCCTCGGGGAGTCTCACTTGGCCTATTCCATTCAAACCGGCAAAGACTCCTCCAAAGCGCTGGTCAATATCGCTCCCAAAGAAGATTTCGCCGCTTTTTACGAGAAACTTAATGAATACGAAATTGTTCCCAAAATAGCCACGAGCCAAGATTCGGTTTGCTCAACTTTCATAAAACAAACCAAGGAGCTCTTGCCCCAAGCTTTTTGCGTTCTTGATCTGGGACATCACACCACCAAAGCCTATTTTTATTTTGAAAGAGAGCTTGTCGCCATTCATAAATCTTATATTGGAGGGAGGGCCCTTAGCGAAGCCATTTCTGAAAATTATAAAATTGATTTCGAGGAGGCCACTCTTTACAAGCATCAAAATTGCTTCCTTTTGACTCAAGACCAATACGAGCAAGTCAATGAAAACCAGAGAACCTTCGCGGCCCTCATGGAAAAGACGTTGACTCCCCTCTCTCACGAGTTCAAGCGCTGGGAAGTTGGATTTAGAGTGCTGCAAGGCGTGGGCATATCAGAGGTTTTTATCACTGGGGGAACCTCGAACATCAAAAATATCCACAACTTCCTCACTGAGCAATTGGAAACAAAAACCAGCTATCTGGAAAGCTTTGACAGCAATGTTGACGCTTCCAAGCTAGACGCGGACGAAAAGTTTCGAAGAAAGTTTTCTTATACAAATATGCAGGCCCAAGCCTATAAGGAAAAATCAAGTCTGGTCAACTTTTTAAACGAAGAATTCTCCATTCAAGGCCAATCGGATTTGCCTTTGCGCTCCTACGCTTTTATAGCCGCGCGAGTGGCGCTGGCCACCCTCTTGCTCATGGTCTCTTTTGGCGCGGAAAGAATGTTTTTACACAGGGATATTTCCTCCATCGATCAGGCTTTAAAATCGATTTCTAAAAATCCGGTTCTAGAAATGACGGCAAGGCAAAAAAGAATCGTTGTCACCAACCCCGAGACGGTGCAAAGAGAATTAAAAAGAAAGGACAAAGCGATCAGGCAAGAAGTCAGCGTGTTGCAGGCCTCGGCCGCCACCAACGCTTTGACGCCTCTGCGGCTGTTGGCAAATCTTACCACCGGAATGGATGTGGAAATCCAGCAGTTTCAATCGCTATCAAGAGGCGACTTCAGCGCTGTTTTCAAAGCCAAGTCTGTTCAAGAGTTAAATCAATTGGATAAAATTCTCAACACCGGCGGCGTCAAAAACGCCTTTACCGACAAGAACGAAGACAAGCTTACAATAAGTCTTAGCGGATCGGAGGGATAAGTGGCCAAAATCAAAATCATGGAGCCTTTGGATCGATTCATTTTTCAAAAATTGGAAGAACTTCAATCGGTTAAAGACGTCCAAAAGGTCTTGGACGCCTACTCAAACCTGGATGAAAAGCCCCAAGAAATTATAAAAGCCCTTCTTGCTTTGAGCCTAGTGGCGATACCTTTGTCCGTGATTCTTGTCTTTTATGGCCTGAACTCTTCATTAAAGTCCGATTTGGAAACCAAAAGAGACGTTCTTAGCCTTGCCCAAAACATTATTCAAGAAAAATCCGGCATGCAATCGGCGCAGCGCAAATTTTTAGGACAAACTTATGTGGGCGCCTTAAATGAAATGCAAAATTTGATAAGCGCCTCCATTTCCGCCGCGGGATTGGACTCTTCAAAGATTTCTGTGAGCAATTTTGAGCCGATTGAACACGAGGGCTTTATCACCCAGGCCTCCTTGGATATGAAATTCCAAGACCTGTCCAATCGGGAGCTGTTTGGCTTTTTAAACATTTTATCCGAGCGTTACAAGATGAAATTTGAAGAAGTTAGCGTCAAGAAAAATGATTCTTCCAACTTATTGGAAGGTGTAATGACAATTCATTATTACAGCAAAGACAATCCCAGCTCATCAGGTTACTAAGTGAAAGATTCCGCCGAAGAAAATATTGACTACCATTTGCCCAATTTGTCCAAGCCCAGATGGACACTTTATATTTTCGGATTTTTTGTTCTTTCCTTTTTGATGTATTTTCCCATTGCCGCCCAAATAGAATCTACAATAAAAAAATCTCTCACTTCTATTCCTGGTTGCTCGATTGGCTATAAAGACCTCGATTTTCAGTGGCTCATGCCAAAATTTGTGGTCAAAGACTTAAGTGTTCCCGCCTCTTGTTTTAATCAAAGAGGCTCTCCCATCTTATTTAAAGAAACTTTTCTTTATATTAGGGGGCTTAGCTTTATTCCTTTTGGTCCTCATTTTAAATTGGAGACAACCGCGCTTAACAGCCCTTTAAAGGCTTATATTACCGCCGGTTTTGGCTCTTTGGCTTTTAACCTCAAAGACAGCGAACTTGATTTAAAATCCCTCTCTCCTCTGCTTCCGGGAGGCGTCAAGCTTGACGGCAAAGCAAATGTGGACGCCTTGATAAAAACCGGCTCCCAAGGAATTGAGGATTTTAATTTGAGAATCGTCTCCAAGGATTTATCGCTTCCGGCGCAAAGCGTTCAAGCATTCGCGTTTTCCAGGATGCCCATAAACAACCTACTTTTAAAAGCGCAAATGGAAGATAAAAACGTCTTAAACGTCAGCGAGTTCATTTTAGGAGACGTGGAATCTCCCGTGCGGGCCAATTTTTCCGGCAAGGTGGAGCTTAATCAAAGAGTGCCCGCGGCTTCCAGGTTGGACTTGGTTGGCGAGGTAGCCTTTTCCCAAAGCTTTTTGGATCAATACTCCATTATTGGCATGGTCATGAATCAATTTGACAAGAAAGACGACTTTTATCAAATTCAACTGCAAGGAACCTTGGCGAGTCCGGCTCCCTCTTCTCCCAGAAAGTAATGCAAAACTTGGAAAACAAGCTATTAACCATTTTCAAATCCAGAGTGGAGAACGACCAACTCGGACAAATTCTTGAGTACGCGATGTTTCCCGCTGGCAAGCTCTTTCGTCCCAAGCTAGTCTTGGCATTGGCCCAAGACTTGGGAGAAGCGCTTGAAGACCACTACCTATTAAGCGCCGCTATAGAAGCTCACCACGCCTACTCCTTGGTTCATGACGATTTGCCCTGCATGGACGATGACAATGTCCGCAGAGGCCGTCCCAGCGTCCACAAACAGTTTGGAGAATGGCAAGCTCTCTTGGCGGGAGACGGCCTTATCAATCTTTCCTATCAATTGCTGTCGGAAATGAGTTCTCCGGAAGCGGCGCGCATTATTCGAAACTTTGCCCAAATGATGGGGGCTAAAGGGCTGATCTTGG
>JBBDND010000159.1:0-3707 GCA_040877865.1 Bacteriovoracaceae bacterium
CAAAAAGGTTGATTACTTGTATTATGTCGGCTGCGCCGGCTCCTATGACAATAACAACCAAAAAGTGGTCCAAGACACCGTCACCTTAATGAAAAAAGCGGGGGTCAAATTTGCGGTGCTAGGCAAGACTGAAAAATGCAATGGCGATCCGATAAGGCGCATTGGCGACGAGTACTCTTTTTTTGAAATCGCCATCGAAAATATCGCCAATCTTAATCAGTACGAATTTGATAAAATAGTGACCCATTGTCCCCACTGCCTGCACACCATTGGCAAAGAATACGCAAAGTTTGACGACGGAGCTTTTGAAACGATTCACCACACTGAATTGCTTGCCGATTTGCTAAAAACGGGCAAACTAAAGCCGACCAAAGAAGTCAACGAAGAGCTGACTTTTCACGATCCTTGTTACTTGGGCCGACATCACGGCGAGTATGACGCTCCCAGAAGCGTGCTTGAGTCCATTCCAGGCCTAAAATTAAAGGAAATGATTCGAAACAAGGAAAAATCTCTTTGCTGCGGCATGGGCGGCGGCAATATGTGGTATGAAATTCATGAAGGGAGCGACATGGTGGAAAACCGACTGGAACACGTTGGGGACGCCAAAGTCAATAAACTGGCTACATCTTGCTCTTTCTGTATGATAAACTTCCATTCAGGCAAAGGAAAAGTCAAGGAAACGGAAGAACTTGAAGTTGAAGACGTGGCGAGCATTCTTAACAAATCCATTGATTAAAACATTGGCGAGGGCCTTGGCGCTCTCGCTTTCCCTTCTGCTTATTCAAAATATATTTATTCAAGGCTCCGCTCTCGCTCAGTCGGGATTTTACTCCAACTTTGAAAAGCTGATTGAAATTCATAAAAGCAATTACACAAAAAAATTGGAAAGCTTGACTGGAAAGACTTCTTCTTTAAATGATCTGCAAGACCCCGCCCAGGCGGAACTGGATCCGGACTTTCTAAACACCGTTGTTTTCCACACCCCGAGCCGCTACGCCAGCCTCGCCGCAAAGGACAGGTGCTCGCTTTACGATTTAATTCTTTCCAATCTGGCGCAAGGTCCGAAAGGGGAACTTACACAGTTTATAATCCGTTATAAAAACAACAAAGGGGAAATTAAGACCTCCCTGGCGGACAGAAAAACATTTTTTGAAAAAATTGCCTTTAAACAATGTCCTCAGGTGGAAAAGTTTCAGGCGTATTTTAATTTGAAAAATCTTTCAAACACCTTAAAGACCATTAATTTGGAAACGCCGTCCTCGCCTGAGGCCTGCTTGGAAGTCCATCAAGATTTTTTTATGGATTACAAAACCCCATACCTCTGTTTTTTATCCGAACAAATTCGAAAAATTCCCTCTTTGGAGCGCCAAGTTCGGGCGGTTTCAAAAAGCCAATACCGGAAACTTCAAGACCTCAAACGCGACTTGAAAGTGGCAAAAGCGTTTAAGGCGCGTCTCAATCCACACGCTCAGGACTATTTAAACTCGCTGTGCCTGAACTTGGAGAAGCCTAAAGTTTTTTGCGACAACTTCTTTAAAAAAGACTTTTGGAAGCGGGTGGCGACAAAAGAGAAGTCTTCTTTCTATATGCAAAGCATGTGCAAAGAATCTCTAAACAAAAATAATCTGTCGGAAAACGATTATGTGAAATGCGCCCGACAGTTTTCGCAAGAACCGCGGGTGTGCTCCCACCTGGGCGTCGAAGAAGGAGTTCTAACTCCAAAGCCAGACTGTCAAAGCTTAAGCGCCTCTTTAAATCGCTCAAATTTAAGAGCCGACTATTCCGACTGTCCGGGCAAAGTGGGGAACGCGGGCATCGTCAATTTGACCAGGATCATCAACCATTTTTCTCCGGCCGTCCCAAAAGCTTCTCCCGGCCTTTGCCATGTTTCTTCCACTGGCGTCTTCGCGCAGTTTAACCAAGAAACCACCGACGGGCGTTTTTGGAATGTCGAACTCTGCTATGAAGACAAGCTAAACAACAAAGAAGTCTGTTTGCCGACGATTTATGGAGACGTTGAAGGCGGCGAGCTCTCCCTAACCAAGGTGGTTGAAAAAATCCTTAGAAGGACCAAGGGCTTTGGAGCGGATCAATCTTGCAAGCTAACAACAAAAGAAGATTACCGGCCAAACTTGCTGGAGTTTAAATCAGGTTGTTTTATTGTGGTTGACGCGAACAAATGTTTTGGAACATCCTGCGACTACAACATTATCTGGAACGAGCGAAAGATCAGCCATATACTTCAAAAGTCCGGCACAAAATTTGATTACTTTCCCAAAGACTTCGCGAACGAAGCCTTTAGCCAAATCAAGCTTATTGAGCAAAAATTTAAACTCAACTCTAAAAGCGTTTCCAATGTGACATTTTTAAAACGCGCTTTTGAAAAACATCCAGAAGGTCTGGTGCACGGCGTGGCCTGTTCCGAGGACTTGTTGCCAGAATTCTTTAACAAGAGATTTTTTAACCAGTGTTCCCCCCTGCCTTTTATTGTGGACGGATACAAAACAAAGCAGGGACTTTATTCCGTCGTTCTTAGGACGGCCTATGACTCTTTGCACGCTCCCCGAGTCGTGCCTTGGAGCCATTTATTTTCCGCGCTCAAAGACTATCAGCGGCTGCACCCGTTAAACACCTGGGGGTTGCATGTTATTTATTAAAAAATATTTTATTGTCGCGCTCTTTATTCTAACTCAAGCCGCCGTTGCTCAAGATAAAGCGCAAAGCAAAACTTCCCCGTCCAAATCAAAAGAGCTGCCAATTCTAAAAGCCAAACAGGCCTTGGACAATATCCGATTCATTTCCAGGGACGGCAAGTTCACTTACTATCAGAGGCGCTCCGGCGACTTGCAAGTGTCCTCCAATTACTCAAACGAATTGGTAATGGAGGGATCCAAGTTCACCGAGTATCTTGTCATTTCTTCCAACAAAAGAAAAAAATTGCTTATTTCAAAAGACAGCTCTTTTCACAGCCAAATGAGCCATCTCAAAACAAATGACATTTTTGTGACGGATTTTGGAGCAAGCGCGCCCGCCCTTGCCGCTTCCGGCGTCAATCCCAAGTTGCACTTGGAAGACGCCTTTATGAGTTATTATCTGCCTGAGGAAAAAAAGATAAATATCCAAAGACTTGCCGGAGAAAAAAAGACTCTGTCCATTGAGCTTGTAAACTCCGTGAACCCTTTTTACCTGCCGCAAGTTTTCATGCTATCCCCCAATGACGTGGTTTATTCCGACATAAACTCCAAAGGCCACGAAGGCCTCTTGGCTTACTCTTTCCTGGATAAAAAAATCAAGCCGCTGTATAAGTCGTCCTATCCGGGCTCTAAAATAGAGGCCTGTTTTGAAGAACAAAACCTCTATGTGGGGGAATTCGTTCGAGGAAAAAGACAGGGAGGCTCAAAAATCCTTAAGATCCCTCTTTACAACAACCAAGACTTTCAAAGTTTTAAAGTTTTGTACCAGTCCCAGCAAGGCGACTTGGGCAATATGGTTTGCCAAGACGACAAGATTTTTTTCATCAAGACCTTGTCCTACAACCAGGAGTTAAACTTAAAAGAAACCGAGGTCGCCTCGCTCTCGCTTAAAACTGGCGAAGTGGAGATTTTGTCCAATCTCAAATATGTAACCCAACTTGTCGATATGGACGGCTCCGTCATGGCCCCTTATCGAAGCCAATATTATATTGTCAAAGGCGAGGCGGCTTTGAC
>JBBDND010000160.1:0-3692 GCA_040877865.1 Bacteriovoracaceae bacterium
CCCGGTCCAAATTTTTATTGGCGCAGGCGGCGTCCAAAAGAGCTTTGACCAACGCTTCGTGATCCTCTTGCGAATAATGATTAAAGCGTCCCACATACTCCTCAATGGTTTTGTGCTGCAAGCGACCGAGCTCCAAAGAGTCCAATTGATCTTGGAACACGTAGCTTGGAGACCATTTAAAAACGTATTTAAACAAATATTTTCTAGGACAATCAATAAAGGTTTGCAATCGAGTGGCGCTAATCGCGCAAGGCGGGACCGCTTCTTCGCAATTCACGGCCTCGTGATAGAGAGCTTTTTTTTCAAACTTTAGATCAAGCGCGGCGCTCTTTGTCCGCAAGGAATCAAACAAGCTCTTCCAGCTCAAATTCCGGGTTAAAACCCCTTCTTCCACCAAGGCCGTGGACTTGTCGTCAAGAATATCCAGCAGTTTTTCCTTTAATGCGACAAACTCCAATTCGGCTCGGCGCAAAGGGCCTATTGAGCTTAAATACTTTTCAAGTCCTTCAGTGTATTGAACCAGCGAGGACTTGGGAGAAGTGAATTCGGAGGTAATGCACAATATTTTAAAAGCTTGTCTTTGAATGTCGTCAATCTCCTTTAAGCTTTTTATTTCCACTCTGCTCGAGCTTTGGCCAAGAGCGGTCTGAAAAACTCTTGGCGAGTCCAGCAAAAGGGCCTCTTTTAAAATTTTCGCGTCAAAAGCGGATACAATTTCATTGTCTTCGCTCAACTCCCTCCATTCCTCCACGATTGAGCGCAACAGCTGAATCGCTTTCAAGGCGCGAAAGTCTTGGTTGGCGACGGCCTTGTCAAAAAGCCCGCCCAAGCTCGCCAGAAGAGTTTCGACGGGAAGCGAGTCTTCGCTTGCAATTTGTTCAATAAGCCACTCAACTTTATCCTCTAGGGTTCCCGCCGGAGTTTTATATTGAGAGGACCTTAGGTTCACCTGTTGAATTGTCTCGATGGAGGCCCGTCTTTCGCCTAAAATAATTTGGCAAAAATCATTTTTGGAGTTTAACAATTCGCTTTTCAAAGCTTTAGAAAGATAGTTTTTGGGAAAAAAGCGCAAGCCCACTTCTTTAACAGGCCTTTCCGGATCAATCGTCGTTTTTTGTATTTCCTCTCCGTCAAGCCAGCTCAACCAGTCGGAACCGGCCAAACTCTCGTAAACTTTTTGGTAAACGGGCAACGCCACATTGTCTCTAATGGCATAGGCCTTTAACAGGTCGACTTGAGAGCCGGACAAGAAATCAAATCCCATAAAAAAAAGATTTCTTTCCGTGGCGTATGTAATAGGCAAATCTCCGGAGCGAAGTCTTTCTGAAAGCTGAAAATACGAGCGATGCTCGTCATAGATGTCCAGTTGATTCAAGATTTGATGCATTCGCATTACGCCATAGGCGATATTTTGATCATAATATTCAAGGGCGGTCTCCAAGACGTCGTCATTCATTGAAAAACTGCGCAAGTCTGTTAACAATCGAAAGCATCGTTGAAACAATTCGTAAGAGCCGCCGGGGACGTCCAACTTTTTCCACAAGCTCGACAGCAATAGCAAGAGCTCTGATTTCCCGCGATAATTTTCTGAAATGTCATCCCCTACAAGGGTGGTCAATTCGTCTTTTAAAAACTTGGAGATGGTAATGACTTCCAGCAGAGCGCCAGATTTAAGTTTCCGCCGGATAATGTCGGCCATTTGCGGGCTGGGAGCCACGATGAGCCCTTTTTCCGACTGTGAAAGACATTGATCGTAAAGGTTGTCTGTCTGGTTGAAAAGCATTATTCTCAGCATGATTATAGGGATTATACAGCAACTGGTCTGATGGAAAAGGTATTAAATGAAAGAAAGCCGTTTATTTAGTTTTATTGACAATCAAAGCGCCTTCACCCTGCATTTTTTGGACGGCGCCAAATTAATGGAAGATATTAAAAAGATCCACAATATCGGACCGGTGGCTTTTAAATTTTACCGGGACGTGGTCTTAAGCTCCATGCAAATGATCAATTTTATGAAGTCCACCGAAAACATGGGCTTTTATATTGACTCGGAAGATCCCTATTTTCGATTTAAAGTTGAGATGAGCGAGCAGGGCAATATGAGAACATTGATTTTGCCGGAAGAGTTTGAAGACTTTCCCCAAAGCATTAATGGCAAAGCGCGGGTAACCAAAGCGTTTCCCAACAAAACCCCCTATTCTTCGGTGATTGAACTGAAAAAAGAGCCAACAAGAGGAATCACCAACAAAGTCTTGAAAGAGTCCTACCAAACAAAAACTCAAATCGTCGTGGGCGACAATGGCGACTTTAGTCTTATGTTTTCTAAATTGCCCCCGTCGAGTTTGGCCAAAAAATTTGACGAAATTGTCGATCTGCCCTTGGACAACTTTATGGATAAACACAAAGACTTGCCCGAACAGATTGAAAAGGAAAAACTGGAGCAAGAAAAAGAAATCATTCAGTTCTTCTCCCAAGAAGGACTTACTTATTTAGGGTCAAAAGAAGTTAAATTTTCCTGTCCTTGCTCGAAAGAGCGCATGGTCGCCAATCTCTTAACTTTGGGCGACAAAGATTTAAAAAGCGCCTTTCAAGAAAAAGAAAGTCTTGAGGTTCGTTGCGATTATTGCAATAGCCTTTATGAAATCCGCCAGTCTGAAATGAAAGCTCAATAAAGCCTTAGTCGAATGGATTAATTATTGTTAATTCCAGGCCTTGTTGCTTGGCCCCGCTAAAAATGCGAGACATGATTTCCGATTGATCGTAAACGCCGCAAAAGTTTTCCGCGCGGGCGCCGTTAACCAAAACAGTTCCCATTAAATTATTCCTTTTAGCGACAAAATTCTTTCCCTTTTTTTCATACTCGCGCCACTGTTTTCCCTCTTGAGGAAACTGAGCGCTTCGCGTGGCGGCGGAAGTTATCAGCAATAAAAAATCGCTTCGTTTATTTGCGATATTTTGAAAATAAGAGACCACCTTGTTCAATTGATTTAACTCGTCCTTGGCCTTGGAAACCGCCCCGTTTCTCAAATGCCGAGCGTATTCAAAGTTTCTGACCATGAACATGTAATTTTTCGCGTTTCTAGAAAAGACCTCGTAAGTCTTTTCCACATTATTGGAAAAGGTGGAAAAGCAATCGCCACTTAAACAAGATCGGTCATAATAAATTTCGCCTGGGTTAAAATTGGCGTTTTCTTCAACATGAAAGTATTTGGCGTCGGAAGGGGGCGTCTCGTCCATTTTCCAAAAAAGCAATCCGTTTAAAAAGTCTTCTTTTGCGCAAGCGCGGGCTTTTAGCAACGAATCCTCCGGCCGAGCTTCTCCTTCAAAAACTCCCGCCTTGTATCCCTTGGCCAAAACATAACTCCAAACCGGCCTG
Source organism: Bacteriovoracaceae bacterium (assembly GCA_040877865.1). Taxonomy (GTDB): domain Bacteria; phylum Bdellovibrionota; class Bacteriovoracia; order Bacteriovoracales; family Bacteriovoracaceae; genus UBA845. The sequence continues at coordinate 3,377 of JBBDND010000160.1, forward strand.
TGGTCGAAATCAGAACAAGAATTTTTTATATTTTTCTTGCCGGTGATTTGCGCCATAAACCCCGAGCTGGCATCGGGCCTCAGTTTGTATAAATCATATTCCCAAGTTTTTCCAACACATAAAGATTTCTCAAAGGCGGTTTTTATTTCAGCGTTCGGATATGAATACTTTAAAAGAGCAAGATGTTCTTCCGAGAAGCCCGCCACTTGCAGCCAAACAATTTTAGTGGGAAATTTGCCAAACTGGTGTTTTTGCAAATTGAGGCTGGTCACTTGAGCGCAGCCAAAAACGAGTAAAAAAGAAAATATTTGTATGA
>JBBDND010000161.1:0-3676 GCA_040877865.1 Bacteriovoracaceae bacterium
CCGCAGATTTTTTGAATCTCTTTTTCAATATTTTCTGTTTGTTTGCTAAAAGTTTTTTCCAACTTGGCGTAAAAGTCCCGGTCTAAACAAATTCCCTGCATTTCCATTTGACTTAAAATGGGAATGAGAGGCATGTCTATTTCTTCATAGATTTGAAACAGTTCATTTTCTTTGAGTTTCTTTATCAGCCAAGGATAGACGCGGATGCCGGCAAACGCCCGTTTGGCCAACCCGTATTCAAAGTTTCTAACACTGGCCTCTTGCTCCAAACTTTCCTTTTTAAGATCTTTTAAAGATTGAACGTTTTCATCCAAAAGCTCTTTGGCAATGGAGGCCAGGTCGTGTTTTTTGTCCGGGTCGACCACAAAGTGAGCTTGTTGAATGTCAAAGATGTTCCCAAGGTTCATCCCATCGGCGGCCGCCACGCATCCAACGCTTTTCATATTGGTTCCGACCAACAAAACGTCGTCAATTGACATGATTTCTTTGACCACTTGTAAATATGAAGAGACTTGTTCGCAATAAATTACATGGGATTTCTCTCCGGTCGCCACAGTCAAATAAGGAGCGTCAACCTTGTGATAATTATTATGTTTGAAAAAAGGCTCGATAAAAAGTTGGTCTTCTTTTCTTAGCGTCTCCAATAGTTTTTCAAAATCTTCTTTCGTTTTCACCGAAGCGTAATCCACAAAACTTTGCGGCTTTGCAAAGTTAGTGTCGGTGGAGCCCTCCGCCAGTTTGCTTTTAACAGTCTTAAAATTTAATTCGGTTAAATACTCCAACAACTCTTCATTAGCCTTCAATTCGTATTTAAAATCTTCGGGATGGAAATCAAGATCCAAATCGATGACAATTTTTACCAGCTCGCGCGACACATGGGCGTCTTCTTCGTGGTTTGCCAGCGCCGTTTGGCATCTTTTGGGCATAAGCGTTTCTTTGTTTTTTAGAATATTGTCCAAGGTCTTGTGCTCTTCTAAAAGTTTGGCGGCGCCCTTGGCCCCGATGCCTTTAACTCCCGGAATATTGTCCGAGGAATCCCCCACCAAAGACAGGTAATCCATAATTTGATCCGGATGAACGCCCATTTTTTCATAGACCTCTTTGGCGCCGTAAAGCTTGTTTTTCATGGTGTCCAGCATTTTGACTTTGCCGTTTACAAATTGCATAAGGTCTTTGTCGCTGGACGCGATAAAGATTTCGTCAAAAGCGTCCTGATGTTGGACCACAATGGAGCCAATCACGTCGTCGGCCTCGTAGTTGTCCACGCATTTTTGAGGAATTTTTAATTTGTCGATCAACTCCGCGATCATGGCGAACTGGGGAACCAAGTCTTCGGGGGCCTCTCCGCGATTGGCCTTGTATAGTTCGTATTTGTCGTTTCTAAAGGACTTGCCCTTGCAATCCAAGGCCAGAACAATATGGCTTGGTTTCTGGGATTGAATCAACTTCATCAGCATGGTCAAGACGCCGTAAACGGCGTTGGTGGGACGGCCGTCCGGCGCGCTCATAGGCCTGATGGCAAAAAAGGCCCTGAATATAAAACTGCTAATATCTACGATAATGAGTCTTCGCTTCATTATTTTCCTTTCTTGATTTTAAGAATTTTTTTGAGCTGGCATTACAAAGAATAACTGTACAATGGCGGATTTAAAATGGCGAATCTACATTGAGGAGCGATTGCACGGCGACATGTTTTTTTGGCCTTCAAACCAACCTTGTTGGGCTTTTTTTATGTCAATGCGGTTGGGATCGTTGGCGATCACGCTGGTGTCGGCCATGACGTCGCCCAAGCGATGGCCGGAATCAAGTTTAAACAATAAATAAACTTCCAATAGCATCAGCGGCGCCGCCAGAATGCTGCAAAAAATCCAACCCCACAACGGAATAACCGCAAAGCCCATGGGTATCAAAATAGGCAAATTTCTAATGACGGATTGTTTTAAAGAACATGGCTTGCCGTCCTCCAAAGAAATGACGGAAAAGCCCATGAGTTTTTTCCCCACGGATTGGCCGTCATAAAGCGCGTCCGACACGGCGATATAGGCCAAGGCCAGCAAAAGCCCAAAGGGATAGAACAAGGTGGAGAGGATCAATACCAGGAAAAGGTCAATTCCTTTTGCGATTAATCGCGTCACGCGAGAGGTGTTGATCCCTGATTTCAGCAGATATCTTTTCTTCATACATTAATAATACTAAAACCCTGAATTTTATTAAACCAGCAAAAAACGACACCTTTTAGGATTTACCAGGCGCGTAGTTAAAGTTTAGGCCATTATAGGCTCCTAAGAACTAGTTATTTAACGCCAATTATGTTAATTTATTTTTTTAATGACAGGAGAATACTATGGGAAGCCTTGAAAACGTAAGCAAAGACAACTTTGAGCAATCTGTTCTAAAATCCGACAAACCGGTCCTTGTGGACTTTTGGGCGGAATGGTGCGGTCCCTGCAAGGCTTTGGCGCCTATCCTTGACGAAATCGCCTCTGAAGTGGGCGAGAACGCAAAAGTGGTTAAAGTGAATGTTGACGAAGCCGGAGAATTGGCCCAGCAATATGGCATTCGCGGCATCCCCACCCTGATCTTTTTTAAGGGCGGAGAAGTGAAAAGCACTTTGGTTGGGAATCAACCTAAAGCGGAAATTTTAAAAAATATCAACGATCTCGTTTGAATGAAAAAAGACTATATAAAAAACTCCCTCGCCGAAGCTCAAAGCGCGCTAAACAAGTTTGCGGCGGACGAACAAAACCTCGCCCTTATTGAGAAGGCTGTCTCCACCATGGTCGCCTCCATTCAAAACGAGGGACGAATTCTCGCCTGCGGCAACGGCGGCTCTATGTGCGATTCCATGCACTTTGTGGAAGAGCTTACCGGCCGATACCGCAAAGACAGAGAACCTATTTCGGCCATGAGCATGGGAGACCCCGGCCATATCACCTGTGTGGCCAACGACTACGGATATGAATACATCTTTTCCCGCCATGTGCAGGCATGGGGAAGAAAAGGCGACACCCTCCTGGCCATTTCAACTTCCGGCAACTCCCAAAACGTTATTCTGGCGGTGGAAGCGGCCAAGAAAAAGGATATGAAAGTGGTTGGTCTTTTGGGCAAAGACGGCGGAAAACTAAAAGACATGGTAGACACCCCCATTGTCGTGGATTGTCCGATCACAGACCGCATTCAAGAAATCCATATCAAACTTATTCACATTTTTATTGAAGGCATAGAGCGACATATCGTGCCCGAACACTACAAAGAATAACGCTCAACTACACCTTTTTTCATTGCTCCCTAACAAGACTTCTAACTAAAAGATAATAGGCAATTTTTATCTATTTCATGTCGAAATAATAATAGCTTACAATAGCTTTATAACAATTTAGTTCTAATTGAGGAGAAACCATGGAAGGCACAACAGGAATTAGCTTCTTGAATCAACTGGCGGATTTTTTACAAAGCGGCGGCGTCTTTATGTTTATCATTTTGGGCGTGTGGGGCTTTGGTCTTGCCATCGCCTTTGAGAGATTCAGAAAGCTTTCAAAAACTTATGACGTGGACGGTCCTTCCTTTATGAACGAGATACAAAGATACGTATTGTCCAACGACATCCAAGGGGCCATAAGAGTGTGCTCGGGATCCTTGGCCGCTTTGCCAAAAGTTATAAAAAGCGGATTAAAAA
>JBBDND010000162.1:0-3661 GCA_040877865.1 Bacteriovoracaceae bacterium
TTAACGAATTGTTTGCTCAAAGCGAAGATTTTAAAGATTTTCAAATGGTTCAATACAAGTCTTTGTTTTGGTTTTTGCCCGGGACCAAAATTCCCAAAAGCGCGGTTGAAATCCCCGGCAATCTCCAGGAGCGTTTTAAGGAGCTTTTCAAAATCTTTTTGGAAAAAAAGATTTATCTTTCTCCCAACGGATTTGAAATCGCCTTTGTCAGCGGCGCCCACGACGAAAAGCTGCAAGAAGAGCTTCGACGCAGGCTATGGAGTTAGCCAAAACAAAAAACTGGATCTACGCGCTGCTGGCATTGGCGGTTGCCTTTATATTTGTCCTTGGCGGCTGGTGGCTTTTTCTTGTTTTTAAACTGGCGAGCGCTCTTCAAAACGCGGATCCTTCCATCGTTCCGTCCAACCTGGCCCTAATGGTCAAGTGGGAGGGGCTCAGTTTTTTTGTTCTCACTGTGGCGATTGGAGCCGCTCTTTTTTACGTTTTTTGGCAAGATCACAAGAAGACGAAATCGCTTCAAAACTTTTACGCGACACTCACCCACGAACTAAAAACACCCTTGGCCAGCATGGGGCTGCAAGCTCAAGTCCTGGGAGAGCTTTTGGAATCTTTGGAAGTCTCCGAGCCTTCCAAAGAAAAGTTGCAACGATACGCGGGAAGGCTGCAAGAAGATGTCATTCGCCTTGAAAACGAGCTGGACAAGCACTTGCAACTGTCCCGAGTTGAGCGAGGAGGAAATTTAAGTCTCTCTCCAATCGCTTTAATTCCTCTTATTAAAAATGAAAGCAAAAAATTTACCAACTTAAAGCTCGATGTCGCTGCTTCTCCCAAAAATCCCGTTGTCATTGGAGACCAAACCGCCTTAGGCATTATTTTCAAAAACCTGTTGGAAAACACTTCTCGCCACAACCCCAAACCGGATAAAGTTGTTAGCGTTCAAATCACCGAAGAGCCCTCAAACTTTATAGTTCGCTATGACGATCATGGAGAAAGATTTGAGGGCGACATCAAATCTTTAGGCGCGTTGTTTTTTAAGCACGAATCTCCCAAAGGCTCGGGCATCGGTCTTTATTTGGCAAAGAAGCTCGCTAAACAACAAGGCGGAAATCTAAACATTAAAAACGCCGGCAGGCTTGTTTTTGAGCTGCGGTTTAAAAAAGGCGAACAGCTTGAATAACTTTTCCAAAATCCATTTATTGGTGGTGGAAGACGAAAAAAACTTGGGCGACACTCTTTCTGAGTATTTAGAGTCCAAAGGATTTAATATTCGCTTGGCCAGAAGCGCCGAAGACGCCAGATTAGAGTTTTCAAAGGCCGACTTTTCTCCCCAAGTGGTTTTGATGGACATAGGCCTCCCCGACGGAAACGGGCTCGAGCTGGCCAAAGAATTTCGTTCGAAAAGAAAAAACTTTGTGCTCTTGTTTTTATCCGCCCAAAACGACCCTGAAACCAAATTTGAGGGACTGGATATGGGAGCCGAAGATTACATCACCAAGCCTTTTGACTTAAGAGAGCTTATTCTTAGACTGGAGCGAATTCTTAAAAGCCAATCCGATCTTGAGGTTTTAAGTGAAGAGATAACGCTCGGGGATTTAAAGATATGGTTTAAAAATTTTGAAGTTCAAGACGGCAAGGGCGAAATTCTTTCTTTGAGCCAAAAAGAGCAGGCTATTTTGGAGATGCTTTACTTGCGAAAAAATCAAGTGGTCAGTCGCGACGATATTATTGAGAGTGTGTGGGGGAAAAACAGCTTTCCATCCAATCGCACCGTTGATAATTATATTGTAAAATTAAGAAAGTGGCTTGAAAGTTCCAAAGAAGAAGCCGCAAAAATATCAAGCGTTAGAGGAATCGGCTATAAACTGGAAATCAAAGGCGAAAAACATGAATAATATTTTTGAAAACAGAAAGAAAATTGGCGAAAAAACTCAAGTCCCAGTTTGGTTTATGCGCCAGGCGGGAAGGTATCACGACCACTATCAAAATCTTAAAAAAGACCATGACTTTATGAGCTTGTGTAAAACCCCCGAGCTTGCCCGCGAAGTCACCATGGGTCCGATGCGAGAATTTGATTTTGACGCCGCCATACTCTTTTCCGATTTGCTTTTTCCGCTGGAACAGTTGGGAACCGGGCTCGTTTACGATCCAGGCCCCAAACTAGAACTGACCCTTTCCAACCCAAAAGATTTAGACCGTTTAAAACAGAGCGGGTTTTCCAAGGACTATTACAGCTTCCAAAAAGAAGCTTGCGAGCTTTTAAAAGAAACTTTGCCCAAAGAAAAAACCCTGTTGGGCTTTGTTGGAGCCCCTTTTACCCTTTACGCTTACGCAGTGGAAGGCTCCCACGCCGGCAGCCTGGTGTCCTCTAAAACAGGGCTTTACGACGGCCGTTTTGAAAGGTTTTGCGATTTGTTGCTACCCAACGTGCTAGACGAAATGAAAATGCAAGCGCAGGGGGGAGCGGACGCCATGTGCGTTTTTGACACCGCCGTGGGCGAGCTTACCGTAAAAGACTACAGCAAGATTGTTTTGCCAAAACTTAAATGGCTCACCAAAGAATTCAAAAAAGCCTATCCTGACAAAAAGATTATTTATTATTCAAGAAACACCCACAAAGAGCACCTTCGCGCGGTGGAAGACGAGCAAATTGACGTTCTCGGCGTGGATTGGCGTCACAACGTAGGCGCTGTTTTAAATGAATTTGGAAAAGATTACTATATTCAAGGCAATTTCGACCCCTGCTGGCTTCATTTGCCATGGGAGCAAGTTGAGCTCCTTCTCCAAGAGCAGTTAGAGGAAGTTAGGTCCTCCGGAGCGGATATGAGTCGTTGGATTATGGGTCTGGGGCACGGAGTCTTGCAACGCACCCCCCAAGAAAACGTGAGAAAAGCGGTTGAATTCGTCCATAAAAACTATCTCTATTGAAATCCGAGCGCCGCGGTGTGAAACCAGCTCTTTCTTAATTAACTCTTAAGGATGCATATAAGCGCTTGGAGGGGGGCAAACAAATTAATAAGATTGCTCCTATGAAGCAAATAATCTTTGTCCTGAACTCAAGCGGCCCTAATTTGAAAAGTCTTTTCCACAACACAGATTGGGAGAAGATTGAAATCGAAAGTATAAGCTCGATTGACTACGACCTTATTAAAAACAATCAATGCGCCTTATTGGTGTGCGGAAAAGACCAAAAGCGGGTTAAAGATCTTTTTGCGGGATTTGAATTAACCTCAAGTAATTTGCCCACTGTCTTTCTTTTGGAGAAAGAAGAAAAAGAAATAATTGACCTTTGTTATTACTACGACTTTACAAATATTTTCATAAACACCGAGAAGCATCTTCTTATCAAAGCCTTCCTAAGCTACACCTTTGAAAATTACAGCCTTTCCATCAGAAGCAATTGTCAAAAATGGCTTAAGCACATTGACCCCAACAACTTCACCAAGAAAGAATTTCAAATTATTGAATACATCGCCCAAGCGCCGTTAACAGAGCTTTCTCGAGAAGAGTTGCAAAACTTTATTTGGGGCAAAGGTAAAAAGACGACCAATAAGCTTGATGTGCATATTTGCAATCTAAGAAAGAAACTCATCAATCAAAATGTCATGATTCAAACCAACGAGAGAGGAAAGGTGTCTCTGGGTTTTGCAAGCGGCCTACATTT
>JBBDND010000163.1:0-3656 GCA_040877865.1 Bacteriovoracaceae bacterium
CCCCTTGCATAACCGGCATAATCACTCCGACATCTACCTAAATTGAAAAATCAATACCTAAAATGAGATAGACAATTCTTTTCATGATTTATTTCAATGTGTTTCTTTCAACTTTTAAACGATATAATAGCCCCATGCAATTAAAAATCCTAACGTACAATATTCATAAAGGCTTTAATTGGCGCAACTCTCAAATCACCATCCAAAAAATCAAAAAGGCGATCGAGCAAACCGAAGTGGACATCGTCTTTTTGCAAGAAATAGTGGGAGAGAACAAACTTTTGTCTAAGGAAAATGAAGCCTGGATTGACGCCCAACATGAATATTTGGCCGACAGCATATGGGAAGATTACGCTTACGCCAAGAACGCGGTTTACGACCATCGCCACCACGGAAACGCCATTCTAAGCAAGTATCCCATCAAGTCTTGGGACCAGTTCGACATCTCCACCAATAAATACGAGCAAAGAGGCATCCTTGCTTGCGATATAGAAACTCCCAAAGGCATACTTCACGCTTTTTGCGTGCATTTGGATCTTTTTCACAAAGGAAGAAGCGTTCAATATCAAAAGATAAACGATTTCATTTTAAGCCACTCCCGCCCGGGAGATCCCCAAATTTTGGCGGGGGACTTTAACGACTGGAATCAAGCCGCCAGCACCTTTTTGAAGAACTTTAAAGAGGCAAGCAAGACCTTGCACGGCAAATATCAAAACACTTTTCCCGCCCGCTATCCTTTGTTAAAGCTGGATCGAATTTATGTGAACAAGATTCAGCCTTTGCAGGTTCAAACTTTAAAAGGAAAACGGTGGCAGAACCTTTCCGACCACTCGCCCATTTACATGCTGGGGGAAGCGCAATGGTGAGCCGCCAGCCTTTTAGTTTAAAAAACAAGGTCCGACTGGTTCGAAACGGCCAAGAATTTATTGAAACCCACATTCAAGCGATAAAAGAGGCCAAAGAAAAAATTCTTTTCCTGACCTATATCTTTGAGGAAGACGAAGTGTCCGAGCCCGTGGTGGCCGAACTTATTAAAAAAGCCGAAGAAGGAGTTAAAGTTTTTTTTATTGTGGACGCTTTTGGCAGCCCAGACTTAAGCCCTGAGTTGCGGGAGCGTTTTCGCTCGGCCAACGTTCAATGGGCCTATTTCGCGCCTCTGTTCGGAAAACAACTTGAGCACATGGGAAGAAGGCTACATCAAAAGCTGTTGTTGATTGACAACCACAAGGCCATAGCCGGCGGCATCAACTTGGCAAAAAAATTCATTCACCCCCAGACCCAAACTCCCTGGCTGGACTATTCTGTCATGATCGAGGGAGAGGAAGTTTACCGTCTGGAGAAAAAAATTATCAAGCTTTACACCAAGCATTTCCCCGAGGAGAGAGAATTCCTTCGCCAATCCATGCGCAAACCTTCTTTTCAATTTGAACAGCGGGCGCAAGTGAGGTCTGTGGCCAACGATTTTATGCGTTTTAAGACTGAAATTTATCAAAGTTACATACACGCCATCAAAAACTCTCAAAAATCGATAAGACTTACCGCCGCCTACTTCTTGCCGGGAAAACGCTTGTTAAAAGAGCTGAGGAAGGCCTCCAAGCGAGGAGTCGAGATAGAACTTATTTTTGGCGTGTTTTCGGACCACCAATTGGAAAGATGGTCCTCGAAGCACCTGTACTCTTGGTACTTAAGCAATAATGTGAAAATCTACGAATGGGGAAATTCCATTCTTCACGCAAAAGCAGCGCTCATTGACGATGAATGGGCAAGCATAGGGTCTTACAACCACAATTATTTGAGCCGTTACGCTTGCCTGGAACTTAATATCGAAGTTAAAGACAAAGATTTTGGAGAAGTTTTGCGGGCCGAGTTTGACTATATTAAAGAAAACTCCATTCAGATCAATCGAGAGAAATGGAGCAATGACGCCAGGTGGTATCACAGCCTTTTCTACTTTCTAACCTACACATTCTCCAGCCTTATCACCTTTATTTCTCTGTTTTTCATCATAAGGAAAAAAGAAAAAGCGGATTAAATTTTCTAAGCGCCGGCAAATACAGGGAGCTTTCATTTCCTTACATTTACTTTGTAAGAAGTTGTAAGCGCACTTTTCAAAAACCGTGGGCTAGGCTAATGCCCTAACCTAAGGGAGATAGGCATGTATAAAGGATTATTAACAGGAATTTGTTTAACTTTGAGTTTGACGGTCTTTGCCAGCCCGGAATCAATATGTGGCGAAGAAGACGATCGAGCGCCTTCATTTAACCATAAAGTCGGCAGATTAGCCGTGGAAGGACAGCATAAAGGATGCACCGTAACAATGATTAGCGACGACTGCGCCATAAGCGCGGGACATTGCCTGCCAGTTTTGGAAATCGCGGAGTTTAACACTCCGGCCTCCATCGGCGGAAAGCCGCAGCCCTCGAAACTTGAAGATGTTTATATGATCGACAAAGATTCCATTGTTTTAGAAGACAAAGGTCCTGGAAAAGATTGGGCGGTTTTAAAGATTAAGCGCAATCACCTTACGGGAAAACTTCCCGGAGAGGTTCAAGGCCATTATGATGTAAGCTTTCAAACTCCTGCCAAAGGCTCCATGTTAAGAATCACCGGCTATGGCGCCGACAGCCCGGACGACGAGCGCCATTTTGCCCAGCAAACTCATACAGGAAAGTTTCGCGGTTTGGCGGCTTGGTATGGAAAGGCGGCCTTTAAGCACACAGTGGACACCATGGGCGGAAGTTCCGGATCGTCCATTCTAGACGAAAACACTGGAGAGATTATTGGAATCCACACTCACGGCGGTTGCAGAACCAATGGCGGAGCCAATATGGGAACCATGATTTCAAAACACAAAAAATTAAAAGCGGCCATTAAGGCCTGTTTAAACAGAAAGTAATAGTCGCGCAATGTGAGAGAGAAGAGAGAAAGGGAAGCAAAAGCTTCCCTTTTTTTATGGCAGACTAAACAGCAATATCCGCGAATTTTCCAAAGCAAAACCTATAAAAGACTCCTGATTTTTAATGGCCGCTCCGTCTCCCCGATTCAAAACCGCGTCGGCTTTAACTCTTATTGATCCATCAATCATTTGCAACCAGTAAGAACGTCCGGAATCAAGCGGCAGTGAAATTTCATTTTGTTCGATCCACTCTCCAAGATAGACGCTGGCGTCGGCGTTGATTGCAACGACTCCTCTTCCTTCTTCCTTGGAAGAAGCCAGCAAGGTAAGCCCATTGACCTTTTTGTTGTCAAGGTAAGCTCGTTGCTCGTATTTTGGTTTGGTGTTTTTTTCTTTAGGCTCAATCCAAATCTGGAAAAAAGAGCACTTCCGGTCTGGATAGTGATTGAACTCGCTGTGTTGAATTCCCGCCCCCGCGCTCATCAGTTGAATTTCTCCCGGTCTTATGATGGAGCTTTTGCCCAAGGTGTCCTTGTGCTCCAACGCTCCGGAAGTAACAAAAGTGATGATTTCCATATTGCGATGGGGATGGGCCTCAAAACCCGCTCCTCCCTCTATGGTGTCTTCATTAATCACTCTTAAATTGGAGAAGCCCATAAACTGTGGATCCAAGTAAGATCCAAAGGAAAAAGTGTGATAAGAGTCAAGCCAGCCAAAGTTCACATGCCCTCTTTCATTGGCCCTTCTCACAATCACAAAC
>JBBDND010000164.1:0-3649 GCA_040877865.1 Bacteriovoracaceae bacterium
ATATTGGGGCGCTCTTTGGAAGGATCGCCATCGCTTTGGTTTTTCTTCCTAGAATTTACGACAAGGGATTGACAGTTTATTCGGTCATGGGCAAAAGGGGCACCAGGCAAGGGCAGCGCTTTACGGCCGGCTTCTTTGTTCTTAACAAACTCCTCACAGTCGGAGTTCGTCTTTTCGCCGGGTCAATCTTGGTGGCCGAATTTTTCAATGTCAATATTTACATGGCCGTGTTCATTATCTGTGTCATCACTTTCTTTTACACCTTGATAGGAGGATTAAAGGCGGTGGTTCGAACAGACATGGTTCAAATGGGTCTGTTTATCGGGGGAGGGCTCATTGCCCACTACCTTATTCCCTCTATAAGCGAGCACTCCTGGAGCGATTTAATGAGCTTGGCCCACCAGCAAGGAAAGACGTCTTTTCTTGATTTTTCCGACCCCGCGCCGTTTTTCATTGGGGTGATTGGCGGCATACTTTTCGACATGGCGACCCATGGAGTGGACCAAGACTTCGCCCAAAGACTTACCGGCAATAAATCCATGAAAAGCGCTCAGAAGGCCATCGTGCTCTCGACTTTTTTGTCTCTCGGCGTGGGTTTTTTATTTCTTTCCGTGGGAGCGTTGTTGTGGTCTCACTACCAAATGACCATCCCTCCTGAAATTTCAAACGACAAGATTTTCGCTCATTTCATAACCACTTACTTTCCGCCGGGAGTGAAGGGCCTTATGGTGGCGGGAGCTTTGGCGGCCACGATGAGCACTCTTGACTCGACTATCAACGCCCTGAGCGCCAGCTTTTACAGCGATATTGCCCATCATGAAAGCAAGGACAAAAAACAAATCGCCACTTTTTACAAAAGAGACACTTTGATCATCACTTTTTTGTTAATGGTTGTCGCCTTTGTGGCCTCAAAGTCTCAGGGCCTTTTAATTTTGGGGTTGGAAGTCACCTCATGGACAGCTGGCTCTTTGCTGGCGCTCTTTTTTGCCTCGGTGATTTGGCACAAATCAATCAAGGCGAGGCTTGATTTTTACAGCGTCATCGGGGCCTATGTTTTTGGCGTGGGGGCGGTGTATTTAAACCGATTTGTTTTTGAAGACGTCTGGCAGTGGAATGTTTACTACGGCTTTGTCTTCGCCATGGCCTTCCTCTTGGCAAAAGGAAGGCTTTTCGACAAGGCGAATTACTAAAAAGGTCCCTCTTGCAACAACTCTTTGGGCACGCCTCTGGGAATCGCCGACAGCAAAGCCTTGGTGTAGTCGTTTTCAGGATTGTGATAAACTTTGAAAGCTTTGTCCATTTCAACAATTTTTCCGGCCTTCATGACTGCCACATCGTCGGAGATAAAGTTCACCACCGACAAGTCGTGGGAGATAAAAATATAAGTCAGGCCAAACTCGTCTTGCAAATCCAATAGCAGATTTAAAACCTGGGCCTGAACCGAAACGTCCAATGCCGACACGGATTCGTCGCATATAATAAACTCGGGATTGACCGCCAAGGCCCTGGCAATGCAAATTCTTTGGCGCTGGCCGCCGGAAAACTCGTGAGGATAGCGACTTAGAGCCGCGGCGGGCATCCCCACCTTGTTCATGAGCCACTTGGCCCGATCCACCTTTTCCGCTTTATTGGCCCCTATTTTGTGCAGCTGCATGGGCTCGAGCAAGGTCTCTCCAATGGTCATCCTGGGATTGAGAGAGGAGTATGGATCTTGAAAAATGATTTGCATGCGCGAGCGCATTTCTCTCATTTGATTTTTATCAAGTTTTGTCAGATCCACCCCGTCGTAAAAAATCTGGCCGGATGTCGGCTCAAGCAGGCGCAAAATGGTTCTGCCCAGGGTTGTTTTGCCGCATCCCGACTCTCCCACCAACCCGAGAGTTTTTCCTTTTTGCACTTGTAAAGAAACGCCGTTGACGGCCCTAAAGTGATCAACCGTTCTGCCAAAGATTCCGCCTTTAATGGGAAAATGCATGTGCAGATCTTTTGTTTCCAAAAGAACCGGATTTTTTTCCAAATCGTCGCGCTTTACCCGGGCGGCGGTTTTAAGCTTTTCCTCGTCAACTTTAATTTCTCTGCCTTCTTCATCCATAAAGTCCGACACGGTCAACAGTCTCGGGGGGTTTTTGTCCAAAGAAGGTCTGCAGGCCAAGAGACCTTTGGTATAAGGATGCTGAGCTCCGGTAAAGATTTTTTTTGTGTCGTTTTTTTCAACCAAATTGCTTCTGTACATCACCACCACGTCGTCGGCGATATCTGCGATAACGCTCAAGTCGTGAGTGATAAAAAGCATTCCCATTTTATATTTTTCTTGCAGATCAAACATTAAATCCAAAACTTGTTTTTGAATGGTCACATCCAAGGCCGTGGTGGGCTCGTCGGCGATCAAAAGTTTTGGCTCGCAAGCGATGGCGATGGCGATGCACACCCTTTGTTTTTGTCCGCCGCTCATTTCATGGGGGTATTTTTGCAAGCTGACTTTGGGATCCGGGATGCCAACTTGATCCAACAGATCTTCGGATTTTTGCCACGCCTGCTTTTTATTCATTCCCTTGTGCAAAGTCAGAACTTCCGCGATTTGATCCCCCACTTTAAAGACGGGATTAAGGGCGCTCATAGGTTCTTGAAAAATCATGGAAATGTCATTGCCCCTAATTCGCCTCATCTGTTCTTCTTTGGCCTGAACCAAGTCTTTGCCCTCAAAGAGGATTTGGCCGCCGGTAATCTTGCCGGGAGGATCGGGAATAAGCCGCATGGCCGCCAGCGATGTCACCGACTTGCCCGATCCCGACTCCCCGACCAGGCCGATCGTTTTGCCTTTGGGCACGTCAAAAGACACTCCATTGACGGCTCTCACCACTCCTTCAGGAGTGTTAAAATCCACAGTTAAATCTCTAACGCTTAACAATTCCATTTATTAATCCTTGCCTTTAAGTTTGGGATCCAGGGCGTCCCGCAAGGAATCGCCCAATATATTAAACGCGAGCACGACAAAGAACATCGCCAAAGTCGCTCCCGCCAATTGCCACCAGACTCCTCTGGCCAGCTCCAGTTTCGCGTCGTCAATCATCTTGCCCCAGCTGGGCTCTCCCGCGGAAACTCCCAGGCCCAAGTAAGAAAGAATGACTTCAGACTTGATGGCAATTTGAAATTGCAGAGACGTAAAGATGATAACGATATGCGAGACGTTTGGAAGAATGTGCTTAAAAAGCTTTCTTCCATGCCCCGCGCCCAGAGAGTCGGCCGCTTGCACGTAATCTCTGTTTTTATGCTTCATTACTTCGCCTCTTATCAGGCGCGCGAGCCCCACCCACGAGGTAAGGCCTAAGGCGATGTAGACCGTGGTTATTCCTTTTCCCAACACAAAGGCAATGGACATCAAAAGCATAATTTGAGGGATTGAAGAAAAGGTGGTGTAAAACCATACAACCACTTCGTCTATCCAACCTCCAAAATAACCGGCGACGGCGCCCAAAAAAACGCCGATGGGAATGGCGATCAAAGAAGAGATAAGTCCGACACTCATGGCGATTTGAGTGCCGTGAATAATTTTAGTGGAGACGTTTCTTCCAAAGATGTCGGTGCCAAACCAATGCTCGGAGCTTGGAGGAGAATAAGAAGCGCCGACTTCTTGGGTCCAATCAGCGGC
>JBBDND010000165.1:0-3578 GCA_040877865.1 Bacteriovoracaceae bacterium
AAGAAGTGGACAAGGCTAAATTCAAGGAAGTGTCGTCGGACTTTCTGGAGCATGTTGTAAAACCGCTAAAAAACGATTTAGCCCAATTGCAGCGCCTTTACGCCAATCCCGGCCATAGTCAAAAAGAAAACATTCTCAATTCTGTCTTTGCTCCCGGCAAAGCCAGTGAGTTGCTGGGAAAAGACCCGTCGGAATTAAAAGACATATTAAAAAAAGAATTGGATAAAAAAGCCTCCTTATTGGTCAGTTACGCGAGAAGCCCGTACTTAACAAAGTCTGACTACCAGAAGATGACAAGTTCAAAAGCAAACGCTCCATTGGACAGCCAAACATGGACCAGCGCCGTTTTGGATTTGTATGAAGTCCACAACACCGCTTTTCATTATGGCCGTTACAGCGACGACTTTTGGGACTCGCATTATAAAGACAGCAACAGATACAAAAATGAAAAGAGATACGAAAAGGGCTCCGTTTTAGACGGAAAGATCGCCGCGAAAGTAAGCTCTAAACGAACCTCGTTGCGTCGAGTGTCTCAAGTCGCCTCCAATCCAGATGTGGATTACGGCGCAAGGTATGAAAGAACCAAACAAACAGTGCTCTCAGAAATAGACCGGGAGATCGCGCAATATCGACAAAACTTGGCCCAGGCGCAAATGAAAGTTCAAACCGGGTGCGCCATGGAAAAACGACAAAAGTATTGGATTAATCAACAGGCGTGCGTGCGAGACGCGCGGGAACAAGTTGAAGCTTGCATGAGACAAATCCAGGCGCTTCTGCGCTCAAGGGAAGAAGCCGCTAGAAAATACGATGGAATGATTGCCGATTGGAATCAGGCAAGTTCCCAAGCGGGCAGAAGAACCACCGCCTCCGCGGGGAATTCTGGGACAAATCAAAATGGTCAAAATTTCTCTTTTACCCCCACTCAGCCAACTCAACCGCAAGTGGGCAACCAATTTAGCGGCCAAATGCAACAGATGCAACAAATGATGATGCGACAGCAAATGATGGGCCAACAACAACGCCCTGGATTTGGAACCAACGGAAATTTTGGCTATAATTTTAACGCCGGAATGGGAATGGGAAGGGGAAGTTCAATGTACGGCATGACACCGCCTTATAATCCTTATTCCCAAGGCAGGTTTCCCTCGGGAGGCTTGGGCGGCGGACAGTATGGGATGGGTTTTCAAGGCTCAATGGGCGGCATGCCTCCGGCCATGGGATATTATGGCCAGCAACAAACCATGCCGGGCGGCTCGTTTAATTTTAATCCTCCGGGAGGAGGCGGCCAAATGTGGGCCGGCGGCACTCCGGGATTTTACGGCCCGGGCGGACCTGGCAACGGCGGACAAGTTGGCGGACAACAAGGCGGCGGAGCCTTTAGCTTTGGCTTTTAATTAAAGCTCCGTCTAAAATCTTTCTTAAAATTCCATGGATAATCTAAGGCCGGTAGCCGTCACGTCGGCGGTTTCCACGCCGTCGGCAGTGTTGGTAAAGCCGTAATAGTCTCCCACCATCCAGTGTCCCACATAGCCGGTGACAATAATGCCCGGATTCCAAATATAATCGAAAGAGACGTCTAACTCCATTCCCATATCGTCGCTTTGGTCCGCGTTGGCCTCTGTAAAAGAGTTGGTTTCATGGTTGTAAAATTGGTTGCCGGTTGAAGCCGTTTCGTTGGCCTTGGCCATGATAAAGGCCAGCTTCCAAACCCAAGCGTCGCTTTTATAATGCGCAAAGAGTTTGGCGTAATTGGCGTTGTTAACACTGGCGTTAAAAATGCTTTGGTCGGCCTGTTGGAAAGCCTGATAATTATAACGAAACATAAGCTCGGCGATTTTGTAATTCGGGTGCAAGTAAAGAGCGCTGAATTGATCCTCGCCGTCTTCTCCTTTTACCATGCCGCCATTTAGTCCCAAGAGCCAGCGGGGGTTGAGTTGGTAAGAGGTTTCTAAAATATACGCGTTGGTGTCGATGTCCTTTGCCTCGTCGTTTACGTCATAAATAGTGCCCACTTCACCGGTCATCATGGGAATTTCCATGGCAATGGTAAAGTTGTTCCAAGCTTTCTCAAAAAAGATGTCGATAAGAGTCACTTCACTTGGGCCTGTGTCCGTTCCGTAAAGATCGGAGTTTGTTTCTACCTCGCGAATGCCGTAATAAAGAGAAAATTTAAAATTGTTATTAAGATCTTCATAAGCGGCGGTGATGCCTGTTTCTGTGGTGTCGTATTTGCCGGTATGCATGTCTTCTGTGGTTTCCGCTGGGTTGGGAGTTTGAATTTTTGCCCACACGGGAACAATGCTGAATTTGCCAAGATTAAAGCGGGCCTCAACGCCGTTGTAGACGGAAAAGTAGCGGTCCCAAATATCGTCGCCCCCGCTGATCATGGCTCCAAGCCCAAAATTCTTGGAGAATTTTCCCACTTTAAACAAAGCGGTGTCGGCGTAAAGTTCGGCGTAGAACTGGTTGATGGCAAGGGTTTGCTCTCCGGAAGGCGACTGCGCAAAATAGGAAGATTGATCTTGCGCGGTGGTGTCCTCCCCCATAAAGCCCCCGCGAATTTGACCGGTGGAGAGCTCGGCTTTTAAAGAAGCGCTGTCGTTTACTATAATGGTGGGATTTAATTTTAAAGTAAAAGATTGATAGCGGCCGTTGCCTTCGTCGTCTCCCGGACAATAGCTGCCGTCAACCTCCGCGCAAGCGTCTGTGGTTCTTTTAATATTTTTGATAACATTGGTGTCAAAACCCACGGCGCCATTCCAGTCTATAGGCAAAGCTTGAGCTAAATGATTGACAGGAAACAAGCAAAATAAAAGAACCAATATTTTTAAGCGCACAAAAACTCCTTAAAGGGCGATAAATGATGTAACGTTAGTGACAAAATAATAAGCATTCTTGACTAAACTGGCAAACAAATGAGGATAAAGCTTAACCATAAAATATTGAAACGGCTTGTTTGGTACTGCTGCGTCATGGGTTTCTTGTTCATCGCGTTGGCGGGAGGCTATGTTTTTGTGGTGGGGGAGGAGCTAAAGCGCAAAATTGACGATCAAAGGATCATTGCGGAAAAAGAAAACAATCATAAATCCTTTTTGGAGCAAGGCTCTTTAACCTTGCGCCAAGAGATAGCTTTTTTCTCGCGATTCTTAAAGCCAGATCCATTGAAGCCAAGGTTGGATGTAAACAAGTTTGAGCAAGAAGGCAAAACAGTTTTAATTAAAGAAGCTTATGAGCTTTCTCCTTTGCTTGCCAATGATTGTCGCCGCTATCGATGTTTGCAACATAGAATCCCTTTTGCGCAAATTCCGTCTTCCTTGTGGAAGGGCCTGCTTGGAATAGAGGACTTTCGTTTTTTCCAACATCAAGGAATTGATTATATTTCTATTTTTCGCGCGCTGTTGGCTGACATAAAAGCCATGAGTTTGGTTCAGGGAGGATCGACTCTTACTCAACAGTTGGCCAAGAACCTATTTTTGAGCAACGAGAAAAAATTAGAGAGAAAGTTGCGGGAAATGATTTACGCTCTTTACCTGGAAAAAAACTTTAGCAAGGACGAAATCATCACAATGTACTTCAAC
>JBBDND010000166.1:0-3570 GCA_040877865.1 Bacteriovoracaceae bacterium
TTTTTTATGTCGACACCGTTTTTTAAAAGTTCTTCTTGCATCATTTTTATCAAATTGTCTGTTCCGCCTTTAAAAGTGTAAACTCCCTTTTTCATGAAATTGGAAAAGACAATTCCATAGGTGATAGCCGGATCTTCAAGAGTGGATCCATTGGCGTACACAATGGGCTCCATGAGAAATCTGGCCACATCGTTTCGGCCTGGGAAGAATCTCTCAAAGAGCTCGCCGTTGGTCATTTTTTGGTCGTCATAGAAATTCATGTTTTTTATAAACAGGTAGAAATCCTTGACGACGGCGGGATCTAGCTTGAACTCTTCTACAAGCTTCTTGGTGAAATCCTCTTGGGTGAATTCCGACTCTATTTCATATTGAGGATTGATGAATTTAACGCTTTTGAGCTGTACTATATGGTCGGCGATTTCCTTATTCCAATATTTGCGGCAAGTTTTTTTCATGCCAAATGGAAAGCCGTGCAAGCTTATATCGAAAACGTGTTTTTTGCCGGAGCGATAAAACCAAGTGGCAAAGCCTCCCAATTTATTATGCGCTTCGAGCAAAAGGACGGAGCGGCCGTTTTTCGCCAGTTTATTGGCGGCAGTCATTCCGGCCAGGCCTGAGCCCACCACAATAACCTCGTAATCTTTGGTTATTTTATCTTTTGCTTTTAAGAGCATTGCGCGAATCCTTGTAAATCTAAGGAACTTTAACAAACTCTGGTTTCTTAGACCATATTTAGAAGAATAAAATTATAAGATTTCTTCAAAAATGTCGTTGCGCGTAATAACATTAAACAAAGCTTTGAAACGTTTTTATAGGCCAGATAAAACTTCAAATTTTGACTTTAAAAACAGCCGTGAGCTAGCTTCCTTAATGCTTTAACCGCTTTAAGGGGGCGCCAACAATGAAAAGACGAACATTAATGAAAGTCGCCTTGGGAGCTATAGGGACAACCACGGGCGCCATCGTGGCGATTCCGTCTATCCTGAGCGCCTTTACTCCCGTTTTTAAAAAGCGCGATCACGTGTTATGGCGATCTCTTGGCCCGCTTGAAAACTTTAAGGTTGGCTCCACCAGCAAGGCTAACGTGGAGGTTGAAGACGAAGAATGGTCCCAAACACTGCGCAAAAAGGGAGTGTATGTGTGGCGGCCCAAAGAGGATGAAGTTGTGGTGTTTTCAAGAAGCTGCACCGATCTTGGGTGTCCTATAAATTATGATCCGGGCTCAGGCTGGTTTTTTTGTCCTTGTCATGGCGGCATCTTTGATCAAGAAGGAGAAAGAAGGGCCGGTCCTCCCAAAAGAGCTCTTTACCGATATGAAAAACGAATAAGAAACGGCGAATTGGAAATAGACTTGCGCTCTTTGCCTCCAATGACTTGATAGAGGGACTGGTCCTGACAAAAAAGGAATTAAGTTGTTCAAAAAATTAAAAGACGCCACTGTTGACATAAAAAACGCAATTGACACGCGTTTGGGCGTTTCAAAAATAACCAACGCCACTCTCTTTAGGAGAGTGGCGAAAACGTCCTGGTATCAAGGCGACGGCGCCGCCATGCTCATGCTCTTTGGAACCCAGGTTTTTACCGGGCTTTTTATGGCGCTGGCCTACTCCAACAACCCCGACAACGCCTACGAAAGCGTGCAAGCGATCACAAACTCTCTGGTTCTCGGATGGTTTGTTCGCGCTCTTCATTATTGGTCGGGGGGCATGATGGTTGTCATGGTCGTGATTCATCTTTTCCGCCATCTGTTGCTGGGAGGCTACAAAGCTCCAAGAGAGGCGACTTGGCTTGTCGGCGCGCTCATGTTTTTTCTGGTTTTAACCATGTCTTTTACAGGCTACACGCTCCGTTGGGATGAAAGGGCGGTTTATGCCATTAGAGTGATTCTTAACATGTTTTACAACGTGCCTTGGATAGGCGAAGAGTTGGTTTTGCTGGTCCAGGGGGGACAAGAAATCGGCGGGGCGACTCTTTCGCGCTTCTTCGCTTTGCATGTTCTTTTCATACCTGTCCTCTTAGGTTTATTGATTGGTTATCATCTTTACTTGGTTGTCACTCTAGGGGTTACTTCGAAAATTGAAAGAAAAGTGGACGTAAAATCAGCGGATGAACAACAAGAACTTTACCATAAGGCGGCCGACAGCAAAAAAGACGGGGAGTGGTTTTATCCAGACACCGCCTTTAACGTCAACTTAATGGGCTTTATCATTTTCATGATCGCCTTTGGGCTGGCGCTCTTTGTAGGGGCGCCCGAGTTGTATCCCAAGGCGAATTTGACTGAAGCCTCCATGCCCATGGAGGAGTGGTGGTTTTACTGGTACAGCTCTATAATCGCTTTGTTGCCGCCAAGTTTGGCCCCGGTATTTGTCGTTGGTTTTCCGCTCTTTGTGTTCTTTTTTCTTATGTCCCTTCCTTTTTTGGATCGAAGGCCAAGAAGAGGGATAGAAAAACGACCGGGCTGGGCCGTGCTTGTAACTTTTCTTTCCATTGCGTTGTTGTCTCTAACCGCTTTAAGGATGCAATCTCCTTGGACTGGCTTGCCCAGCCAAAAGCTTATTCCCTTGCCGGAAGGGGTCGAACTTAGTCAACAGGCTCGGGCCGGGAGAAAACTTTTTGTATCCTATGGTTGCAATAGCTGTCACGCTATCGCTGGATACGGCCCCGGCGTGGGACCTGATCTCGCAAAAGTGGAAGAGAGACTTTCAAGGGAGGAAGTTTTACGTTTTATTTTAAATCCTCCCAAGGACATCCCAATGCCCAGCTATGAGGGAAGACTCACCGAAGAAGAAGTTATCCGCATTATGGAGTTTGTACATTTGGCCCAAACCTTTCCTTTTAAGCAGGAACAAACTGGCGCAAAGGAGAGCGAAGAATGAAATGGCTTTTGCTGTTTCTATTAGCCGCCTGCGGGGGCAATACCCATCAATCCGCTTTAAGCTCGGCCGGGCCGGGAGCTTACGCCATAGAAAAACTTTTTTGGATCTTAACCATAGGGCTGGGCGCTGTTTTCATATTGACCCTGGCCCTGCTGGCGCGGGCGTTGAAAAGCGGAGGAAACGCAAAAAAACCGGGCGGAAAATTCATTTTAGGATTTGGAGTTTTCATGCCGGCAATGGTTGTCACCGCTATTTTATTTTACTCCCTGTCTCTTTCTTTTTCCTTGAAAGGATCTGAGCAAGCTCAAAAGGCAGAATTTAGGATTGTTGTTACCGGCCATCAGTGGTGGTGGGAAGTTGAATACCCTGAGTTTGGCATAATGACCGCCAACGAGTTGCACATTCCCAAGGGAAAAAATGTGGCAATCGAGCTGCGCTCGGCCGACGTTATCCATAGTTTTTGGGTCCCTTCGTTGCATGGGAAGCTTGACGCCATTCCGGATCACCCTAACACTATTGTTGTCAGGGCCGACAGGACCGGCGTGTTTCGCGGGCAATGCGCTGAATACTGCGGTCTCCAACACGCTTTGATGGGCCTGTATGTGGTTTCCCTGGAAGAGGAGGAATTTGATCGCTGGGTTGAACAAAAAAGCAGGCCTTGGAAAGTAAAAAAAGAGGAGTTTGCCCAAATGGA
>JBBDND010000167.1:0-3570 GCA_040877865.1 Bacteriovoracaceae bacterium
AGTAATGGCGACATAAGGCTGATTGGTTTGAGGATCCATTCTCACCACGGCGTCCTGCAACTCTTCGCCGGTCACACTGGCGGTCGCCTCCACCACATAGGGAATCAGATCTTCCACTTCGCCGCTAATGGGGTTTGAAATCTTTTTATACACCAGCTCGTATCCGCCGGGGATTTCTTCCTTAAATCTTTGATTCATTTCAAGGGCGTACTCGGAAAAACGCTGGCCTCTCTTATAAACAATTCCTTCTTCTTCGGCGGTTTTCATCCAGTTTTGCAAGGTTGCGGGAGGAACGTCTTCGTTAACCAATCTAAAAGACAGCTGCGCGGTTTTGCCAATCAAATCTTTGGCCCGCTCGATGTCTTTGACGCCGGGCAACTGCACCACGATCCTGTCTTCGCCTAAAGAAACAATCTCCGGCTCGGTCACGCCAAACTCGTCAATTCTATTTCTAATGACCTCAATGGATTTTTTCACCGAGTTTTCTTCAATGTCCGTTTTAAATTCTCTGCCCAGGGCGTACACCAACTCATTGTCTCCGCTGCGGATTAAACGCAAAGCGTAGCCGTAAAACTCTCTAATTTTGTCTTCGGCCGCTTCTATTTCCGAAGCGTTGGAAAGAGTCAAACTGTGGCGAGGATCTTCCGGATCGGGAATTCTCAATTCCCCTATCTCGGACATAATGCCTTCGTCTTCCAAAGTTCTATGGGCCTTGCTGATATAGTTTTTAACCTCGTCGCGATAGACTTTGTTAAAATCAATGCCCAAAACCATGTAAAGGCCGCCTTGCAAATCAAGCCCTAAATTTATTTTTGATTTAACGGGAAATTCACTTTTTTCGGGGTCGAATCCGAAGAAAGTAGGAATAAGCGCCACGATTGAGACAATTGCCAGGAACACCAGCAAACTAAAACGATACCACCAGCTGCGATTCATCTATTCACCTTTTTTGCTTAACATTTTGCTTAAAATAAAAAATACTCCAAAATTCTAAAGAATTTTAGTCATTTAAGCAAGCAGGGATGTGAATCGATTTATCGCTAAAGCGATGTGTCAAAAGGGAAGTTCATAAATATATTTGTTGTTAAACATATAAGAACCGCTCCCTTAGCGTGGTGTTTTTCCCTTTTAAGCTTTGCGCTTTTGACGGGCGCTTTTGGAAATAAAGAAATCCCGCTCCCCGTCGTCGCCCCATGATTACATCACTTAAAAAATCTTGTTTGTTTTGCAAATTGAAAGTAAAGGGCATGAAAATCAACAGCCCAAATACACCGTGTAAGTCAACTCCAAACATTGTCGTCAAAGACGGAACTTTTAAAAGAGCAAGCGACTCCAGAAAGGTCCAACGCTTCCGTGGAAAGAGTCTAAAGTTAACACCAATTTAAGGGAGCAGTATCAAAATTAATCTAGAAGACACCTACACCTGAGAGGCGCAAGTAAATCTTGGCACTCTACTCTATTGAATTTATCGGAGGTTATTGGAAAAAAATTTAAGTAAAAAGGATTAGTTTAGGAAGGCCCAAAATTCTATTTTTTGGGCTCCTCTGGCGCTGTGGCCTCGTTCTGAGCCACAGCTTGGCTGTCATCCGGCCGAGCGGAGGGCGAATCGTTAAGAATTTCTTGCTTGGTTTCTTCTATGGGATTTTTGATATGGTCTTGCAATCCCTTGGCGGCGTTTTGGAACTCCCGCATGCCTTTGCCCAAACCTTTTGCGAGTTCGGGCAATTTCTTAGGGCCGATAAAGATCAGCGCGATAAAAAGAATAATGACAATTTCACCAACGCCTAATCCAAACATTTTAACCTCTATGATTAAAAATCCTTTTCTAGGATTTTTTGACGACCTCAGGCTCAAACAAGACCTTGGCCGAGCCGCCAATTTGATTTCTTAAAAATTTTACTTTTTGGCCGTCTTCAATTTCCAAAGTCACAGTTTTATCAGTCAGGCCGTGAATTTTTCCAATCATTCCAGACTTGGTAAAAACTTCGTCGCCTCTTTGCATTTCACTGATAAATTTTTGCTCTTCTTGCATTTTCTTTTTCTGAGGACGAATCATCAAAAAGTATAGTACCAAAAAGACCAATATAATAGGCACAAAAGACATAATGGGATTTTGTTGGGGAACGGGGTCTTGAGCGTAAGCGTTGGCGATAAAAAAACTAAACATGCGTGTTTCCTTTTATTTTCATTTGTTAACCTGTTATTTCCAGCGTTCTGAAGTATAGTTTATATAGAATTGTTTATAAAAATCGTCAAACTTATCCGCTAAAATTGCTTCTCTGGCTCCTTTGACCATTTTTAAATAAAAATGCAGATTGTGATAGCTGATCATCTGGCCCCCCAGATATTCTCCCACGGTAAAGAGGTGGCGAATATAAGAGCGAGAGTGGTTCCCGCAGACTTTGCAATCGCACTCAATGTCCGGGGGAAGCGCATCTTCAAAAAACCGTTGTTTTTTAATGTTCAAAGGCCCGTGAGTGGTCAAGAACTGCCCGTTTCTGGCGTTGCGGGTGGGCAGGACGCAGTCAAACATGTCGATGCCGGCCCGGATGCCGTTTAAAACGTCCAAAGGCTTTCCCACCCCCATCAAATATCTGGGTTTGTGCGCCGGCATTTTGGGAGCAAAGCTGTTTAAAAAGTCCACCATCTCTTCGTTTTTTTCTCCGACACTCAGTCCCCCCAGGGCAAGGCCTGGCAAATCCAACTCTTCCAGCCTTTGCATGCACTCAAGTCTGAGATCCTCGTAAAGGCCCCCTTGAATTATGCCAAAGAGCTTTTGATGTTCTTGCAAGGGATAGTCGGCGCAACGCTTTGCCCAACGAAGCGTCAGCTCCATGCTTTGGCGCAAGGTCTTCTTGGTGGCGGGCAGGGCGGGGCACTCGTCAAAGATCATAACGATGTCCGAGCCCAGGGCCTTTTGAATTTCCATGGACTTTTCCGGAGAGAGCATGTGATAAGAGCCGTCCAAATGGGATTGAAACCTCACCCCTTCTTCGGTGACTTTGTTTAAATCCCCCAGGGAAAAGACTTGATAGCCGCCAGAGTCTGTCAGAATGGGACGCTTCCAATTCATAAACTTGTGAAGGCCGCCCATTTTTTCGATTAATTCATGTCCCGGCCGCAAATACAAATGATAGGTGTTGCCCAAGATAATCTGGGCGTCTATTTCTTCCAGCTCGTGATGCCACAAGGCCTTGACCGCTCCCCTGGTCCCCACCGGCATGAAAATAGGCGTTTGAATTTCTCCATGGGCGGTTTTAATGGTTCCGGCCCGCGCGTTTTTGGACTTGCCTTGCAAGGTGAACATATTATTCGCCCCTCAATATCAACATGGCGTCGCCGTAGCTAAAAAAACGGTATTGCTCTTCTACCGCGAGCCGATACAACTCAAGGGTTTTCTCTCTTCCTACAAGACTTGCCACCAACATTAAAAGGGTGGACTTGGGCAGATGAAAATTTGTCAGCAGAGCTTGAATGGATTTAATTTCTTTGCCGGGATGTAAAAAGATGTCGGTTGATTTTTTCTCTGGGACCACAAATTTTCCGTTTTTATAGCAGCTCTCCAACACC
>JBBDND010000168.1:0-3507 GCA_040877865.1 Bacteriovoracaceae bacterium
TTCGGCTTCGGCGCCGGCGCTGATGGAATCGACTTGAAAACCGTCTCTAGTGCTTATCGGAGCCAGCATGGTGTAGAAAGTGGCATAATTGACTGGCATAAGTTTGAGGTCAAGATAGTGTTTCTTTCTCTCTCCCTGTGGGATAAGCAGGTTGGAAAGGTGGTATTCTCCTGGAGCGATCACTCCTTCTTGGTTTGCCAATTCAGTGAGTGTAAAGAAACATTTAAGCTCGTCTCCCCCTTCACCGCATCCTCTGGATCCAAGATTTCTAAACGCCGACTCGAAGGCTTTGACGACTCTTTCGTTTTTAGGAGTCCCGTCATTCATTAAGTCGTCAAGCCCTTTTGAACAATTGACGCCGTCTGAGCCGTCGTAACACACCCCCGTCTCCGGCGTTCTATTCACCTCGGCTTCCAGGTTTCGAATTCTCAAGGCCAAGTTAAAAGCGGCGGGAAAAGCTCCCATCCTATCGGTGGCAACATCCGGAGCGTCTGTTGTAAAGTCCGCCACTTCGGGAACGTCCGGAACATTATAGGCCCATATAAAGTTGGTAAGAAAGTTAAGCTGTGTTCTATCGGCGCAGTTTTTGGCTTTTTCCCCGCTCAAGGCGTCCACAAAAGTGTCCATGACATCGTCCATCATGTAGACGTCGCTTCTGTCAAAGCGGGGCAGTCCTGGAATAAGCGCTTTCTTGCAAACAGTGACGTTCCCAGAGGCTTTGAAATCAAGGCAGACGGAAGGCACGTTATAGCCGTCTTGCACCACGTCCGCTCCCGTGTCCCAAGAATCCATCCTAAAATCCACGCCTGGACCGGCGCCCAAATTATTGCTGGAAACGCTGGTCAAACTGAGATTGCCCAAGACGTAAGTTTTAAACATCCATTCTTTATAGACATTTCTCATTTCCCAATTAAGATAGCCGATATTGCTTAATTGTCTGGCCTGGACGCTGGCTCCGGCGAAAGCTGCCGCGTCCACAGCGTTTTGCAAATTTATTTTTGCTTTAACGAAAATGCCAATATTAACAATAAAAGCTATAAAGGTGATAAGAACCAAAACGGTGGTGGCAAAAAATATAGTCATCTGCCCTTTGGCATTTAAGAGTGTCTTTTTGATATTGAAATCCTCATCCATAAGAATCTTTGGCAGCGCTTTCAGCTTTAAGGAGCGCTTTGTCACTAGTAGGGCCATTTTACCAAAGATTTTTTAATTTAGGCAATATAAGTGCTCGAAAATAGGAGTTAATTTTAATCGGCTACTTGGTATACTATTTGAATATAGTATTGGCATCCACAGGGTGCCGATCTGTGGAGAGCTGAACGTTGGTTTAACTCGGCAGGCCTCTCAATATCTAGTCGAATTCACTTCTTATTCACTTCACCCCTGGGACATGCAGATGTCCCGGAGGCCTATTTTACCGGCTACCGCAAGTTTTGCCTTTCATGTTTAAATTAAGAAGAGGAGACTGTTGCATGTTGGCCAACGCGAAATTTTATAAAGTCAAAAATCCTAAAACGAGTTTTCTTTGCGCTCTTTGCCGAGCTCCCCGACAGATGAGGCGCTCTAAAAACCTTTCGATTAAAAATTATCTGCAACTGCTTGTTTTGGCCGTCTTTATTGGTTGGCTCTGCTTCCCTTTGATGGGCCTGAAGAGTCTGTATTTACTTTTTGTTTTGTGGCCGATGGTTGAAATGACAAATAAAATTCTTTACCGCAAAGAAATTCCTTGTCCTTACTGCGGTTTTGACGCCACTTGGTATCGCAGAGACGTGAAAGTGGCCCGCCGGAAAGTTGAAGAATTTTGGAATATTAATCACCCCGAGCATGTTCAGAAAAAAGAAGAAATAGTGGAGGTCTTGGATAAAGCTCAAATCACAAATGAAGCCGCCGCTGAAGAAAATAACGACCAAGCTTAAGAAAAAATTAAATTACTTGGCGCCCAAATCCCCTTTATTACCACGCCTTTAGAAACTTTCTTTGTAACTATCTATTTGTAAAAGGATTTGATATCAAAGTTGAGAATTCAGCTTTTATTTTGATTACATTTACTATAGAAATATCTTAATCACAGACACAAGGAGAGAAAATGAGCGTTAATAAAGTAATTTTGTTGGGTCGTTTGGGACAAGATCCAGAACTTAAATATACCCCGTCTGGAGCCGCGGTTTGTAATTTCTCAATGGCGACTTCTGAGTCATGGAGCGACAAAAACACCGGGCAGAAACAGGAAAAGACTGAATGGCATCGTATTGTTGTTTGGGGAAAACTGGCCGAGCTATGCAATCAATACCTTTCCAAAGGCAGACAAGCTTTTGTTGAAGGGAGAATCCAAACTCGCTCTTGGGAAGACAAAGAAGGCAATAAACGATACACCACAGAAATCAACGCCAATACAGTGCAGTTTATTGGGGGCGCCAGCGCCAACACCAACTCTTCTAACGATTCCAGCTATGATCAAAGCGCTCAGAGCGGAAACAATAATTCTCAAAAAGATTATAATGTTTCCACTGACGCGAACTTCGCTTCTGACGACATACCGTTTTAGAGATTAAAAAATTTGCAAATACAGTAAAATAAAAGAAGCCCCGGATATTCCGGGGCTTTTTTTTTTGACGCTAAGGATAGGCTCCGCCTCAGTTCATACTGCTAATCACAAACATCGTAGGCGGGACTTCTTGAAGAAGAAGAAGTGATGTTCACGTGTGGATAGGCGCTTTTCAAATGATCCACAATTCTGTACATGGGGATGCCGTAATTGGTTCCGCCATTATTGGGGCCGTGGTTTAGACCCGCGTTGTGAATTCCGACAACTTTATGCGAGCCCTTGTCGAAAATGGGACTGCCGGAAGATCCGCCCAGTGTGTCCGCGTCGTGCTTAATTTGGGTGGAGTTTGAGCCAAGCAAAACCCCTGTGGAAATTTTTTGCGTGGGCAAGCAGTACGCTCCATTTCGATAATCGCAATTTTGGTGAGTCAAATAAATTTGATCTCCCGTTCTGCCCGCGAAGTCCGCCAGCACAACTTTGGGATGATTTTTACCGGGGCTGTTTTTGCATTTGACCAACGTAAAGTCCAGCGAGTAATTAGTCATAACAAATTCGTCGCAAGTGTATTGCTTGTAAGAGCCGCTTGAGCTCACCCAATCAAATCTGACTATAACTCCTTGCGCTTCGCTCGGGCTTCCGATGCAGTGATTGTTAGTCATAATCATGTCGTTATTGACCAGGAATCCCGTGCAGCGGCTGCCATTCATTTTAACATAAACTGTCGCCTGGGCGTTGGCCTTGATCATGGCGTCGGTGATGGAGCTAGTGGAGGCCCAAGTGTTGTCTCCGATAATGACTTCGGAGTTGGCGGACATTTTATTCAAGCCTATTTTTTCAACGCAATTGGGATCGCCTGGGTCCGCGGGATCTCTGGGATCTTGGGTTGGATCTTGGGTTGGATCTTGGGTTCCGTCGGTGGCCGATGGATCGAGACTTCCGTCTTTGCAGGCGGTGGCGAGCAA
>JBBDND010000169.1:0-3505 GCA_040877865.1 Bacteriovoracaceae bacterium
GTTTCATTGGATGTTGAGAGCTGGGTCAGAGAACCCAACATGGCGCCCTCGGCGGAATCAATTGTGGAAATATCCGCAAAAAGATCCAACTCCGAATATCCTGCCATGCAACCGTAGGCGGAGGCGTACAAACCGATATAAACAGCGTCGTCGGATTGATAGCCAACACTGTCCAAAATCTTTTTGGCGTCGGAACACTTGCCGTTAGTGAGATAATATTTTGCCTCTTGCTTGGCGGAATCCACCAAGACTTCGTCAGTTTTGGCGCAGGAAAAAAATAAAAGACAAAGACAAAGGGCAATGGTCGGTTTTTTCACGCTATCCTCCACTACTTATTGTACTGGAGCCAACCGATATCCTTAACCTTGCAATCTTTGCCTGCTAAAGGGATCTTTAGCTGTTAGGAGCGCTTTTTTTGGCCATATAAGAAACCAGCTTTTCCATCGCCTCCTCAAAAGGAGCCACTTCAATGGTCATGCTCATTCTGGCCGAGTTGGGATGGCCAAAACCGGCCCCGGGCACCAGCGCCACCCCGGTGCTTTCCAGAATGTCTTGCACAATGACTTCTGATTTGTCCGCGTCGTCTTCAGTTCTGTACCTCTCAAAAAAAGGCATTCTCTTGAAATCCAAAAGATAATAAAAAGCGGAATTGGTTTGGTACCAACAATGAGACAATCCGTGATCTCTAAATTTTTCCCTGACAATTTGGGCGCAAGTTCGCAATTGCTGTTTCACCGGGTCAAAAAAGTTTTGCAAAAGATCAAAATCAAAATCAATCAAGGCCCTTTGAATTAAACTATTGGGGCCGGAAGTGGTTTGACTTTGAAGCTTGGCCATCGCGTCCATTAGCTTCTTGTCTCCGATGCAATACCCTACGCGCAGGCCGGTGCAGGCGAACGTCTTGGAGATGCCGTCAACAATCACTGTTTGCGGCAAGAGGCTTGGATCATATTGATAGAAATATGTTGGTTTGGGGTCAAAATAACAAATCTCCGAATAAAGCTCGTCTGATATGACAATCAAGTCGGGATATTTTTTTAATAATTCGGCAAACTTTTTCATCCACTCGTCGGAATAATGAATACCGGCCGGATTGTTGGGGCTGTTAAGTATAATAGCCTTGGTTCTAGGACTGAGCGCTCTTTCCAATTCTTCCAAAGGAGGTGTGTAATTGTCAAAGTTGTGGGAGCGCACGATGGTTGGCGTCCCTTCCCAAAACTTGATCATCTCCGGGTAAGAAACCCAATAAGGCGTCATTAAAACCACTTCGTCGCCCGGATTGATAAGACATCCCAAAATATTATAGATGGTGTGCTTTGAGCCGTTGCTTATCACGCAGTCAAATTCGCATTCGCCGCTTTGAAACGCGATGTTTCTTTTGTCTTGGGTGTAAGTTTTTAACTTCTCTCTCAATTTTCCAAAGCCGGCGTTGGGGCCGTATTGATAACTTTTTAAAAAGTTAAGCTGTTGGCCCAGCATATGAATAAACTCGGGAGACGGCTTGAAAGGAAGCTGCCCAGCCGTCATATTGTAAACATGTCTTCCAGACATGGAAATCTTAGTGACTTTTTCATTTACTTTTAAAGTCACGCTTTCGCTTGCGTTCTTGATTCTTGAGCTTAAAAACATCTTTTTACCCTTTGCGCTTTTTCATAAGTTCTTCGTATATCGCCTTGGGAACAAATTCCGAAATGTCTCCTCCATGGTTGAAAACATCTTTAACCAAAGTGGATGAAATATAATAAAGTTTTTCTCCCGTGGCGAAAAAAACCGTTTCGCAATTGGGATTTAATTTTCTGTTCATAGAGGCCATCTGAAATTCAAACTCAAAATCCCCTGTCGGCCGCAGCCCCCGCACGATTGAATGAACATTATTTTGCTTGGCGTAATCCACCAACAATCCGTCCCATGTGTCCACCGTCACTCGTTGGTCGCTTTTAAACAAGTTGGTCAACAATTTCTTTCTAACCTCTTTGCTGGTAAATGGCTTCTTTGAAGGAGAGACGGCTATCACAATATAAATTTCGTCAAAGATGCTCAAGGCCCTGTTAACGATGTCTAAATGGCCATTGGTAAAAGGATCAAAAGATCCGGCGTAGAGGGCCGTTCTCTTCATAGTTTTCTCCCTATTCATTGTCACAACATATTATGTTCACAAAATACTCTGTACAAAGAGTATAAACTATTTAGGAAAAATCATAAATGTAGAGAAAACTGGTTCCTTGCCGATAGAATTTGTCAGGCTTGCCAAACCAGGATTGAACTTCCGCTTCCGGAGCGGTTTTTTGCCGACAAAACTCCATAATGAATTTGGAACAAATCACGCTTCGCTCTTTTGAGACTTCCATAAAAGTTTCCAAAAAGGATCTGTACAGGGCCACATTCTCGTAGGGAGGATCGAAATAAAAAATATTTTCGCCTGGCTCATCGAAACCTTTAAGCCATTTAACGCAATCCGACTTAACCAACTCCACCCGCCCCGAAAGCGAAGCTTTTTCTCTTATGAGCTCAAGGTTTTTTTTTAACACTTTAAAAGAACCCGCGGCCGCTTCCACAAAACAGACCTTGGACGCGCCCCGAGAAAGGGCTTCAAATCCAATGGAACCGCTGCCCGCGCAAATATCGTAAAAGTTTTGGCCTTCCATGGATTGATGGGAATCAAAGAATTTTCTTTTCAGCAGCGCTGACGTTGGACGAGCGCTTTTGGGATCGGGAGCCGCCAAGATCATTCCTTTGGCGGCTCCCCCAAGAATAGACACGGACACTGGTTTAAGAAGCTTTTTTATCGGCGGTTGAGCGCTCTAGAGGAACAGTAAATTTTGCCCCTCCATCCAGGCCTATTTCAAGCCCTTCCTCTGTGACAGTCAATCCCACAAACTTGCCGGAAATGTGAAACGAAAGCTCAAACTTCATATCCCCTTCAACATGGAAGCTCATGGCGGTTTCGTTTTTGGCGTGGGTGTTTTCGCTCACGGTAGATCTCTCTTGCAAATGGTGAATATTTTCGTCGCGCTCTTCATCGTCACTTTCAACTTTAGCGTCAACTTTAGCGTCAACTTTCGAATCAACGTTGGAATCATTTTGGGAATGAACTTTTGAAACTGGCGCCACATCTTCAATTGGCATGTGGGCAAGCTCGTCTAGAACATCTTCCATTTTATCATCCACATGATCTTGCTTCTTATGCTCATGGGATGGCGCGCTGGATGCCGCTTCTTTTAAGTGAGGTTGATCGTCTTGCTTTTGCGCTTCGTCTTCCTCTTGATGATCCGCAACAGGCTGCGTCTCAACTGTTTCTGTTTGTTTTTTGTCGCCGTCATCTGAGAACTCCTTCTCAAGAGACTCTATTTCATCCATAATGTCGGCCAATTCGTCGTCATTAAAGCCCTTTTCCATGCGCTTCTCCTATGTCCAGTGTCCTTATTCTGATGGGTTGGAGGTCCAACCGCCAACAGGCTTTTCGTCGATAAATTAGCCTTCCTTTAATAAAAAAATTTTTCCTTAC
>JBBDND010000170.1:0-3464 GCA_040877865.1 Bacteriovoracaceae bacterium
GCGCGGCGACTCCGACGTTTGGAGGGATGAGTTTGACGGGAGCTTTGGACATGGGATCGACCAAAATAACTAGTGTCTCCGACCCCACACTCGCGCAAGACGCGGCGACCAAAAATTATGTGGACACTCTTGTTCCAGGTTCAGCTTTCGTGCAGGGAGGAAACTCCTTTGGCGCGCTCGCGACTTTGGGCACCAACGACGCGCAAGAGTTGGCGATTGAGACAGGAGGTGCTGAGAGAGTTCGGGTGGACGCTTCAGGGAATGTTGGAATCGGAACAAGTAGTCCCATAAGCTCGCTTGACATAAACGGAGACATGACCAGAACCGCCGACTCCAGTTGGGCGTTGGGGGGAACCCCAACCGTAAGATGGATAGGTGATCGAAGTATTGAAATGTCTGTGGGCGGCTCAGCTTATCAAACTCTTACTTCCCTGGCCAAACACAAAGATTTTAAAGCCAAAGTTTCTTTTAAAACAACAAATTCCACCCATTGGGGCTTAACCTTCCATGCTCAAGACACCTCTCCCCAAGACAATAACTATGCTGTTGTTGTTCGGAGCACCGATGTTGTGAGAGTGCAGAAACGGTCTGCCGGCACGCAAACTAATCACATAGCGGAAGTTGCCCTTGGAAGCAACCCCAGTGACGGAGCTTGGCACTCCTTGGACGTTGAAGTGGTTGGACAGCATGTTGTTGTGGATGTTGACGGTGTTAATTACATCAACGCCAGCTTAAACGACTCTGAATTTAGCTCTGGCATGGTAGGCCTTACCGTTTATGATGGCACTGTTGAATTTAATGAACTTGAAGTGCAAGAAATAAGCGAGAAAACTTTGGCTAAAGGTCTGCTCGTTCCCGAAGGCAATGTTGGGATTGGGACAACATCTCCCGCAGCAAAGCTGGATGTGGCGGGAAAAATTAAAGCTCAAGTTTTTGAAAGTGGCAGTTACAGCGTAAGCTCCGCGAGCGCCAACGCTTGGATGACAGTACTTCCGTCCTGCGGAAATTGTCATGGTTCTTGGACCATTTCTTTGCGCTGTAGCGGGGATGGCAACAGCTATAGAACTTCAATTGTTCAATACGTAAACTCCGCTTATACTGGCTCTTACAATGAAACTGTGACAGCTGCTCATTATGGAAACATGCCAGCCTTTTCCTACCAAGTAGCTAATAACAATACATCAACACCCGAACTACAAGTTCGGGTTAACACCACAAACGTCAGTTGTTCAATTAAAGCTTTGAAAATGATGTAACATGCGGTAGTCACGAGTTGAGTTTAAAAATCTCTTCACTTTAGACAATATCTCATTTATTTCAGCTTGGTTTTGTTCAATAGGAAGCGGCGAAAAAATTGCTGTCGTATCTATAGACAAATTCCCAGCTCTCAAAAAACCGCTGAATTTTTAGAAGTTCCTAAACCCCCATTAAAACCAAAAGCCATGGTTAAAAGCGGCTTCAATCTCGTAAACGAGTCAGCCGAGGTTTTGCAGTTTGCTGGCTTTGGCTATATTGGTCTTCTAATTGCCAGACGACCAATTTCCCAAAATATTTTAAAGGACTCTTTAGAAGGCGGATCGGAGGGAATTAGGTTTGTGAGAGGGGAGAATTTGATTGGTTAAAAAGTACAGGGAACAACTTCAAGCTTTAACCACAGAGTTCTTTTCTCAAATTTTCGCAATCTTTAACCATGCTTTGAACAAGCTCCTCCACGGAGGGAAGATCTTTTATAAGCGAACAAACTTGCCCAACCTCCAACTCTCCCTTTTCAAGATCGCCTTCAAGCATGCCCGCTTTCGCCCGGCCTTTGCCTAGGAGATTGGACAGCTCTTCTTTGGAAGCGCATTGAAATTCCAACTTTTCCACTTCTTCAAAAAATTTGTTTTTAAACAAACGCACGGGAACAAGGTTTTTCATGGAAAGTTTGGTGGAGCCGGGAAGGGCCTGCAACAACAAACTTTTATAATTGTCGTGGGCGCTGGACTCTTTGGTCATCAAAAATCTGGTTCCCATTTGAACTCCGTCGGCCCCGAGAGCTTGAGCCGCCAATATGGCCCGGGCGTCGCCAATGCCTCCAGCGGCAATCACCGGAATTTTTACCGCGTCGGCGACTTGAGGAATGAGGCACATGGTGGTGATTTCATCCCGGCCGTTGTGCCCTCCCGCTTCAAAGCCTTCGGCGATAACCGCGTCGACTCCGGCGTCTTCGCATTTTTTGGCGAGTTTGGGAGAACTGGTGACATGAATAACGGTGGCCCCTTTTTGCTTTAAAAACTCAGTGTACTTTTTAGGAGAGCCGGCGCTGGTGATAAATATTTTGACGCCGGCTTTTATAGCGACATCAATTTGTTCCGGACAACCGGGATACATAATGGGAAGATTTACCGCTAAAGAATTGTCGGAGATTTTTTGCGCTTTTTTTATGTGTTGCTTTAAAAGCTCGGGCTTCATGGAGCCCGCTCCAATCACGCCCAAGCAGCCGGCCTTGCTGGCCGCTCCCGCCAGTTTTCCTCCGCTAACCCAAACCATGCCGGCCTGGATAATGGGGTATTTAATGTTTAAAAGCTTTGTAAGTCTGTTTTCTTTCATAAGCGGTAGTCCTTGGCGTTTTGGTCTGTAAGGGTTATGGCCGGGGAGCGTTTTAAATGTTCAAGAATTTCTTGGTCGGACTCTCCCGTTTTAAAGGCGCGGGTGGAGGAGCGCTTGGGTCCAAACCTCGCTCCCTTCTGTATTTTCCACCCAGCTGCGAGCATCGCCTTGCGAATAGCGGAGCTCGAGCTATAGGTGCTCATAATACAATCGTCTTCGGATAAAGAGCCAAGCAACTCAAACCACTCTTTGGTCCAGAGGGTGGCGTTTCTCTTGGGACTAAAAGGGTCTTGGTAAATGGCGTGAAAGCGCCTGTGACTGTTTGGCAACGTCTCCCGGGCGTCTCCCAACAGAACTTCCAGGTGAAACTGATCGATATCCGCGCGGTAGCCTGCCTGGCTTTTTGTCAGCGCTTTGAAGAGAGGGTTGTTTTCCTTAAGGTGAAGAATCAGCTCTTCATCAATTTCAAGACTGGTAAAGTATATTTTGGTTTTAAGCTTTTTAAGCGCCTCATAAGTTTGCTCAAAACCCACGCCAAGACCCAGGCCTACTTCCAGAATAGAAAAACTTTCCTGTTTTCGCGCCCTGTCCAGTACCTGGCACCCTTGCACGTAATGAATTTGCGTCTCGGAGACGGCTCCGGTTGTATTGTGGAAATTTTCCCCGTAGGTTTTGGAATAGGCGCTTAAACTGCCGTCTTGGGTGGTGATCAATTCATGGTTTCTAAGTTTTGTGTTTTGCATGCTCTTAATTAAAAAGATATAATAAGCCAAATGAATAATTACTCCCAAATCTACAACAAGGCCTATGAGAAAATAACCCCTGATTGGCTAAATAACCCGAAAAAAGTTAAGCTTTTTCTTGAGCGCAACGCG
>JBBDND010000171.1:0-3464 GCA_040877865.1 Bacteriovoracaceae bacterium
GTCCGGCCACTCCTATCACGGCCCAAATGACCAGCTTAAGTTGGATCCACAAAGGCCATGCGGCGTCGTGTGGCATCCCCAACCTGGCAATCAGACCAAAACCGGAGACTAAAATAAGAATGAGGGCGATCCCCGAGAAAATGACCTCTTTTTTCATGTTTTTCCCTTTCACCGCCGCGGAAAGATACAAGGCGAAAAACAAAACAATAGAGACCACATGGATGATTTTATAAAACTGATAAGACATGAATAACTCCTAAATTTTTGCCAAAACGTTTTTAAACAATAACCAAAATTTTTCAACAGTGTCGATTTCAACTCTCTCGTCCGGGGAGTGGGCTCCCATAATGGTGGGACCAAAAGAGACGACGTCGATATTGCCTATTTTATCTCTTAGAATGCCACACTCAAGGCCCGCGTGTATAGCCGTAACTTCGGGTTCCGCATGAAAAGTTTCTTGATACACCGCTTTCACTTTTTCCAGGACGGGATTTCCCAACACGGGCTTCCAGCTGGGATACTCAGAAGCGCTTTCAAGCTCAAACTTAAAAACTTCCGCCAATGAGCGCATTTGCGCTTCCAAACGTTTTGCCTCGTTGCGATCAAAAAAGCGCAAAGAGGTTTGAGCGTAACCTTTTCCTCCCACCAACAGCAGCCTGGCCAAATTATTGCTCATTCCAACAATTTCTTTGTCGCTGGCAAGATCAAAAGCGTGGACTCCGTGGGGGAAGAGGGCCGCAAAATGAACAAAAGCTTTTGAATCCGCGAGGCTTAAGCAAGTTGAGGCCCGCTCCTCCAGTTTTTTAAAAGAAACGCTTAAACCGTGATCTTCTTGGGGAAGAAAAGAAGTCCATCCGCTCTTCAAGTCTTTGGCCAATTTTTCAAGGGAGGCGGCCTTTGTTTCTTTGGCAATAAAGCGGCAAAAAGCCTCCCGGGGTATAATATTATGGGCCCTTCCACCTCTTAATTCGGCAAGCTGGATGTCTTCAAGCTGAAAACTTTCGGATAGAAACTCCACAACCAGTTTTATGGCGTTGGCCCGCTGCTCGTGAATATCCAATCCTGAATGGCCTCCCACTAGGCCTTTAATTTCCAGCTCAAACAAAGCGCCTTTGTCGCGGGCGTCTTCCAGGGCAAATTCCTTGTTAAATTGATAATCAATGCCGCCGGCGCAGCCTATGTAGAGACTGCCCCATTCCTCAGTGTCCAAATTCAGCATTTTTCTGGCTTTTAAATGCTCCGTTTCAAGACCCAGGGCTCCGTTAAGCCCTGTTTCCTCGTCGACGGTAAACAACAACTCTAAAGGAGGGTGAATAACGGAATCGTCAAAAACAACCGCCAAAGCGGCGGCGCAACCGATTCCGTTGTCCGCGCCCAACGTTGTGCCTTTCGCCTTTAACCAGCCGTTTTCCACCTTTGTCTCAATGGGGTCGTTATGAAAATCTATTTTTACTTCTGGCAAAGCGTCCGTCACCATGTCGATGTGATTTTGAATCAACACGGGAGCGTCGTTCTCTCTTCCGTTTTTGCCGGGAACATAGATCACAATATTCCCCGCCTTGTCTTTAACCCACTTTAGAGATTTGGAATTGGCCAAATCTATTAAATATTTTTGGATTTTCTCCTCTCCTTTGCTTGGCCTGGGCGTTTGGGTAAAATCATAAAAGACATCCCATAGATGTTTGGGTTGCGTTGGAAAATTTTGCGGTTTAGTCATGATCCTTCCTTTTCTTTTCTCTTTTTCCTGATATACAATGTTTAAGGCCAGTTATCAAAAATGGAGGACAATTATGAAATTTTTAGCGGCGCTCTTGTTGATTAGTTCGCTAATTTCTTGTGGTTCTCTGCGCCAAAGAAACAAAGAGAGAGATCTGCAATCAAAAATGATCCGGGCCTTAAACGCCAGAACTCCCCAATTCGCCCAATGCGCCAAACAACACGACCTGTTCGCTTTGTTTGGAAAGGACCGCGTGCGAGTCGAGCTTGTTCTAGACATTAATGCCAGGGGCCAGGTGGAAAATTTTCAGATTGACGACAAGAAATATCCTAATTCTTTCGTAGACTGCATGTTTGAAGTCGCCGACTTAATCCCCTTTCCAAGATTGAATAAGAACGAAATGGCGCAGCTGACTCAGCCCTTTATTTTCTCCAAATAAATCAGCCTAGAGCTTCTTGAAAACCGCCACATTCTTTAATTCTTCCAGTATTTGCAAATTAAAATTTTTGGCAAGCCAACGCAACGTTTTCGGGGAGTAAAAACAAACATGGGTCATGTCTCTTCTGTAATGCCAGCCCAAAAAATCCACATGAGGGTAGAGAAAGGACGTCCTAATCGACAAGACGCCGTTTTTCTCAACCAGGCGGCGCAGCTTGCTCCAAGCGGCCGCGGGGTTGTTAAAATGCTCCACCACTTCCGTGGCTATGACAAAAGCGTAGGTTTTGTTTAAGCTTTGCGGGCTTGGATAAAAATGCGGGTCGTAACAATCCATCTCATATCCCTCTTCCCGCATAAGCTCGGCCGCCATCGGATAAGGGCCGCAACCAAAATCCAAGCCTTTGTTCCCTGACTTCAGATAATTTAAGGTTGGACCCAAGCACTGATATAAAAATTCAATGTAACCAGGATCTCGTTTAGAATTTTCATGGATTAAATACTTGTTTTTTTCTTCTTCAGGCTCCAATAGACGGCTTTTCTCCATCTGGACCAGCTCGCAACGCAAGCAGCGCTCATAGCGGGCCTCAAAGGGCTTTACGGCCTCAAAAAAGAGAAAAGTTTCTCCATGGCAAAGCCTACACGGTGAAGTCACGGGTTTTCTCCGCTTTTATCCAACCTGTTATGGCCAATTTAAAAGCCTTGTCCACGGAGATGTCCAACTCGGTCACATTCTCTTTGTCGACAATGACGGTAAACCCCCCCACCATATAGCCCATGGGAATATAGACCGCTATTTTATTCTCCTCAACCGAGTTAGCCGGCAAATCTGAAAATTCTTCTCTTGTGACAAGACCCAGAGTTTTAAACCCCAAGCGCTCGAAGTCGACAAAAACAACCTTTTTCATATTGTTTGAACCGCCGGTTGAAAAAAGCGACATGAGATCTTTTAAGGGCCGATATATGGCTTTAATTAAGGGAAATCCTTCAAATTTCTCAATCGCCCAATTGATGATTTTCCCCGTGATGAAATTTGAAACCAAAATTCCCACCCCCAAAATAGCGGCAAAAGTAAGCAAAATCCCCAGACCCGGCACGTATAATTCGGATCCAAGAATACCTTTTATAAAATGTCCAAAGACATTTTCCGCTTTGGTCGCCACTAAAACCAACACATATATGGTTATCGTGACCGGCAAAACGACAATTAAGCCCTTAAAAAATAGTTTGTTTATCAACTTCATTTTGGCTCCAATATAGAAATGTTTCTATTTTCAAAAGTATAGCAAAAGTATAGACGGGAACGGATCGA
>JBBDND010000172.1:0-3454 GCA_040877865.1 Bacteriovoracaceae bacterium
AATGTCTAAAGGGTCGTAAAGATTTAAAAACCACGGGCTGTAATTGTCTTGTCGAACCATTGTTTCAGCCCTGTGCCAGTGGCGCAACGTTGCCGCGGAGTATCCATACCCAAATTGATAGGAAGTTGGATTTTGCCATTTCTTAAAAACAGGGGTTTCAGGATAGCGGCTGTGATTTCGAACAATTTCGTCCACCAAGGTCTGAGCTTTTGACCGGAATCTTCTCGCCGCGTCTAAATGCTTTTGTCTTTTCATAGAAACAAGTTTGTCTTTTATCGCGTTTCTTAAGCTGAGGGCGTGAAATATTCTTAGCTTTTGGATTGTTAAAAGGTTTCTCAATTCCTTGTTTTTAACTTTGGACACGTCAGGAAAGTCTCGCTCGGCTTCCTTGAGTTTATTTATTTCCGACATAAGCGCTTTTGAGTCTTGATTTAATTCCTTAAGCAGATTTCTTTTGTGAATCCTGTGCTCTTTCGAAAGTTCGTCCCCCAGGTTCGCGAAAGAAACAATGGCCGCGAGTCCATTTCTTTTAAGATGCAAGTTTTGATAATCCAAAATTTTTTGCCAGAGCGTTGTGTCTTCTCCTAAAAGTTTAAGTCCGATGAGCGGATCAAATTGGTAGTCTAAATTGTTAAACAAGGCCACTGACCAGTCAAAGAGCCAATATCCAAGCTCTTGGCCGGTGGTGAAATTGATTTGTCCGTCCAGGTTGTTTTTGCGCAATTGGCGCATGTCCTCAGACCTTGCAAGCAGGTAGTCTGTAAGAAACAGGGGAACTCCCACGTCCATCCCAATCCAATAGCTAGTTTCCGGATAATGCCACACCGGCCTTTTTTGATTCTCTTCCAGGGCAAAATCTCTTATATGATGAAAATTCTTGTTTCCATACATGGGAGCCTTTTCATCATAAAGACCGTAGAAAAAGACAGTGTGGGGGAGAACGCCAATGGATGGGTCGGCGCGCTTTGGCAGAAAGTTGAAATTTCCGTATTTAGCGTTGCGCTGATTGCTGGAAACGTGGATTTTGATAAAGGCCGCGGCGCTGTTTTTGGCCGCCACTTCCCCCGCCTTGTTGATCCATTTCAAAGAGCGCTCATAATTGACCGGAGTGAATTCGCTGGTGCCGGCCTCCAGATTTACAAAGCTAAGCGGCAAACCGTCAAAAAGCTTTTGCAGGTTGTTTTGCAACGACGCGAGACTTGGGCCGTCAAAGAGCGTTCTCCACAGCGGAACAAGCTTGTAAGAGTTTTGCTGTTGAAAAGCAATGCCCAGCGCCACTCCGGTGTAAACCCCAAGAGAGCGGGCCAATTCAAAGGGCCTTTTCAGTCTATTAAAGATAACCTCGTCGTCTTGTCTTAAGAGGCTTAGATCCATCACGTTCTGCGAGTTTCTGGCCATCCATCTGACGGTGTCAAAAGCGATCTCCGAGCGCCCCATGTGAAAGCCGTGAACCCATTCGCTTGGGTGAAGGGTGTGCAAGTGGAAACCGCGGTATCTAAAGGCGGGGGAAAATATCGCTTTGACTCCGCATTTTTTTAATATGTCTTCTTTTTTGGGAGAAATTTGCATTCTGGGATGGGGAAATAA
Organism: Bacteriovoracaceae bacterium; assembly: GCA_040877865.1. Classification (GTDB taxonomy): domain Bacteria; phylum Bdellovibrionota; class Bacteriovoracia; order Bacteriovoracales; family Bacteriovoracaceae; genus UBA845. The sequence goes on from JBBDND010000172.1 coordinate 1,588, forward strand.
AAAACCAAGCTTTTGCAGCCCGTAATAGAAAGTGGAAAACCACTCTTTCTTAGGCCCAATCACGTCGATTTTAACCCTCTCGTTTGAGCAACTGATGGTTGCCAAAGATCGGGTCTGCGCTTTTTGAAACTCAAAAGAGATAAAGTCTTTGGGAAGGCGCGCCTTGGCCAAGATAAGGCCAACGTCATCGCCCAAGCTTTTTAAAGACAGGGGAAGCTCGGCTAAATCACCCATCTTTGCCGGAGCGGAAAAAACAAATGCCAGAAGAAAAAGAGTCGCTTTCATTTAAAGAACAGTATCTAAAATATTGTAAATATTCATAAAAAACGGATTGAAATTGCGGTAATACATTTGAGACTGGGCCTTTAAGCGCATGGTTTTTGCGAGCTTTAGATATTCCTCTTTTTTGGAGTCGTTGTTCAGGTTTTTCATGGCCGTGCGGGTCAGCCAAGCGCGCCCGTCAAAAAGGGGCCATAGACACATGGCCGCGCAGAAAATCCTTTTTCTCATGTTCAAAGTTTACAGGCGCCGGGAAGCGCCTGACAATATTATTTTCCCTTAACCTTGGCCTTGAGAAATTCTCTGTTCATGTGGGCGATCTTGCGCAAATCAATGCCTTTGGGACACACGGCCTCGCATTCGGCGTGATTGGAACAGTTGCCAAAGCCTTGCTCATCCATCTCTCGCACCATGTTGTTGGCCCTTTCCTTGGCCTCCACTTGTCCTTGGGGCAACAAGGCCAGTTGTGAGATTTTGGCCGAAGTGAAAAGCATGGCGGAAGCGTTTGGACAGGCCGCCACGCAGGCTCCGCAACCAATACAGCTGGCAGCGTCCATGGAAAGGTCGGCGTTCTCCTTGTTTACCGGCAGGTTGTTTGCGTCTTGAGCGTTGCCGGTATTCACGGAAATATAGCCGCCCGCTGAAATGATTTTGTCAAAAGCCGAGCGATCGGTCATAAGATCTTTTAAAACGGGAAACGCCCGCGCCCTCCAGGGCTCAATCACCACCGTGTCCCCGTCGGCAAAAGAGCGCATGTGCAGCTGGCAAGTGGTGGTCAAAGCGTTGGGGCCGTGCGCCTGACCGTTAATCATCATGGCGCAGGAGCCGCAGATGCCTTCGCGGCAGTCGTGGTCGAAGGAAACGGGCTCTTTGCCCTCTTTGACCAAAAAGTCGTTCAGCATATCGATCATCTCTAGAAAAGAGCTGTCGGTTGAGACTCCTTCTAGCTTGTAATCGACAAAACGGCCCTTGTCGTTTCGGTCCTTTTGTCTCCAAATTTTTAAATTTAAGGTCAACAATTGTTCGTTATCGCTCATAGTGACTCCGTTACTTGTAACTTCTTTGGGTTAGGGGAACATTTTCAAAAGACAATTCTTCTTGATGGCGAGCGGGCTCTTCTTTTTCGCCTTTGTATTCCCATACGGCCGCGTGGCCGAATTTCTCATCGTCTCTTAAAGCCTCGTTCTCCGGAGTCTGTGATTCCTCCCTAAAGTGTCCGCCACAAGACTCTTTTCTCTCCAAGGCGTCTTTGGCCATCAACTCGCCGAGTTCCAAGAAATCGGCGACTCTGGTGGCTTTTTCCAATTCGCCGTTGATGCCTTCGGCGCTTCCGGGAATTTTTACGTCTTGCCAGAACTCTTTTCGAAGTTTTTGGATTTCAGACACCGCCTTTTTAAGCCTTTCTTCGTTCCTGCTCATTCCGACGTTGTCCCACATAATCTTTCCAAGTGATTTGTGAAAATCGTCAACGGTCCTGTTGCCTTGAATGCTTAAAAGTTTGTTAAGCCGGTCTTTGGCGTCTTTTTCCGCTTTCACAAACTCCTCGTGGTCGGTGTCGACTTTTTCAATTTCATAGTTATTAAAGTAA
>JBBDND010000173.1:0-3453 GCA_040877865.1 Bacteriovoracaceae bacterium
TAGCAGACATGTTAAAAATTTTGTCGTAGAATTATTAAGATCAAGTCGATAATGAAATAGACGGTTTAACTTCGTTATTGGAGCCCATTATGATTGTGTTTTTGGGCGCCACTGTTTTCTTTGTGGTCATTTCTGTTATAATGCCGATGATGAAATTAAACCAAGTGCGTTAGACAAGGAGTTCAGATAATGTTCAGGTTCATGAAAAAAAAGCCGGCAAACAAGCAAATGGCCAAGAGCCAAATGTCAAAGAAGCTTTTAAAGTCTCAAGCGGGATTGAGTTTAGTGGAAATTTTGATAGCTTTAACATTGTTGGCGGTCGCGGGCACATTTGTTGTGACCAATGTTATTGACAGCTTGCGCGAAGGCGAAATCAAGTCCACTCAAATCCAAATAGGCAGGCTTGGCGACATCCTTATTGATTACAAAAGAAAGTGCGGCATGTTCCCCACGACTGAACAAGGTCTGGACGCTCTCTTGTCCGCTCCCACCACGGGAAAAGAGTGTCGAAGATATCCCCCTAACGGATTTATTGACGGCAACAATATCCCTCAAGATCCTTGGGGTTATGAATTCCTCTACGAATCAGACGGCAGAGACTACAAGATTATCTCTTACGGTCCTGACGGAATGGAAGGCGGAGAAGGCGTTGACGCGGACATCTCCAGCGAGGACCTATAACCTTTGAAAAAATTTAACAAAGCCTTAGGCCACCATGGTTTCACAATAGTTGAAATTATGGTGGCCTTAATGTTGGTGGCCATGGTCTTTGCTTTGATCCCCTCCAATACCGCCGATGACGAGCGGGCGAGGCTGGATCAGACCCTTGACGATTTTAACCGGGCCGTTCGCTTCGCCACCAACGAATCCATCTTAAGAAACGCCATAGTTCGCGTCTCCATTGACCTTGAGAGCGAACCGCAAGAATACACCGTGGAATACTCCACCGAAGGGGGCATGGCCTTGCCCGAGATTCAAGATTTAGAAGATTTGTCCTTTGATGAAAGGGAAGCCCAACAAAGAGCGGCTAAGGATCTAAACAGTCAATTTCAGAAAGTCGCTGAATTTTCAAAAGAAGCAAAAAAAATACCCATGGGAGTCCTTGTCTTGGGTGTGGCCAACATCAATAGAAACGATATCGTTCAGTCGGGCAACGCCTATATCTATTTTTATCCCACAGGCGAAAAGGACAACGCGCTGATTTTCTTAAGCACCATGGCCGAGCTTGCGACTCTGGATATCCCGCCTTTTGAAAACACAACTTTTTCGGACTATTCTATTTACAGCGAGGCGGATCATGCAAATCTGGGCAACGCTCAACAAGCTAAAATGAAAGAGTTGTACGAGCAATGGTTAAAACTATAAAAAAATTCCAAAAAGACGCCGGCTTCACCTTGGTGGAAGTCATGATCGCCATGACCATTTTCGCCCTTTTTATCACGGCCTTTTTAATGTCCCAAGGGGCCAATATCAACAGTTCCATTAATATGGAAGAAGATTTGCTCATGCAATCCTTGGCCGAAAGGAAAATGAACGAAATTCTATTGGACAAGCCGGTTTTCACCAACGCCACGGAAAACGAGATTATAACCAAAAACTTTGAAGAAGAAGAGTTTAAAAAATACAAGTACTCAATTGAATACAAGAAACTAGTGTTTCCAAACTTTCAACAATTAACCGGCAATTTAGAGGAAGAGCAAAACCGCTACGAAGAGGACCAGACTCAAGCAATCAAAAAGATGGTGTTCGACAAGCTCAAAAAAAATTTGGAGCAAATGCTGTGGCAGGCCCGCGTGACCATTACAAATCCCGAAACAAATTACCAGTATTCTCTTTCCACCTGGCTAACCAATGACGACGCTAAAATAGACACAAACTTTGGAATATAAATGAAGCTTCACCGCCGCAACGAGAACATTTTAAATCGGCTAGGCTTCACTTTGGTGGAGGTCATGATTTCCATCGCCATTTTGTCGTTTATCATGCTTGCCGTGATTTCAGTGACCGGATCCAGTCAGGACACGGCCTTGCGAGTGGTAGAAGAAGACCGCGAAATCTTGCAAGTGGAGACCGCCATGTCTCGCTTGGAATGGGATATTTCCCAGGTTTACTCTCCTCTCTACTTTAGCCACGCCATGGAGCCTTCAGGGCTGACAGAACAGGAAGGAAACATTTACAACCAAATGGTGGACAAGTACGCGGTAAACGACCGCTACGCTTTTCCAAGTTTCGAAGGGCTGCCCGCTCCCAACAACAAGATTGAAGATAAAAAAACGCTCACCCTGTTCACCTCCTCCAATAGAAGAAAGTTTAAAAACTCGAAACAAAGCCACTTCGCCTGGGTTCAATACGGCCTTTTAAGTCCAGAAGAGGCTCCCCGCCTGAACGACGATCCAAACTCCCTGAAAGAGGAAGAGGAGGGCGACGTCTTAGTAAGGAAATTTCTTTCCGACAATGTTTTCGCCAGTGAAGAGATTCCCTGGGACGATGTAAAATCCCAAGTCCTGCTAAGAGGCGTAAAAAAAATGCTGTTTGAGTTTTGGAATCCGGACAACAAAAAGTGGACCGAAAACCTGGCCACGATTAAAGAAGGACAACACAAAATCCACGGGATAAAATTGACCTTGGAATGGCTGGATCCTGACGGCATTGAACGGACGTTTATTCGAGTCTTTCGTCCCCTCTTTCCTCATTTTAAGGCGGAGAACATGTATAAGCTGCAAAAAGAAGCCAATCAACAGGCCCGCTCCAACTCCAACAACAACAATAACTCAAACAACACTGGAGGGAATTGATGAAAAAAATTCTTTCCAACCAATCAGGCATCGCGCTCTTGATGGTCAGCACGGCCATTGTTATTTTGTCGGTCATAATGCTTAACTTTACTTATGACAGCAGTGTTAACAAATTGCAATCCTACAATATAGAAGACAAAAGCAAAGCAAAGCTCACCGCGGAGGCGGGGTTGAATTTTGCAATGGCGCGACTGCGTCTTTATAAAGAGGCTTTTAATTTTTTAGAAAAAAACGAATCCGCCAAGGAAGCCGCGGGGCAAGAAACGATCAACGCCATTTGGAATTTTCCCTTTGTCTATCCCGTTCCGATCACCGATCAAATGAACCGAGTTCAAAAAGACTCGCTGGCGGAATTTATGGAATCCTCTTTTATTGACGGCAATTTGCAACTCACCATTCAAAACATCTCCAATCGCATTAATATCAACCTTTTGCGAGTTTCCCTGTTGGATCAAGCCAGAGAGGAGGCCAAGCAAGAACCCCCAGAAGGAGACACAAACCAAAAAGACCCGGAATTCGCGGTGGAAAAACAACTGCTCAAAATGTTGGAAACCGCGGTGGAACAAAAAGCGCAAGAAGATGAAGATTTTGCCAATCAATATTACGGCATGGACTTGCAAAGGCTGGTGGACATTCTGGTGACCTATTTAAGCGACAG
>JBBDND010000174.1:0-3433 GCA_040877865.1 Bacteriovoracaceae bacterium
AGCAATTGGTCTGGACCTCGGGCGAGAAAGTTTCCATGGATTTATGCGTTCCCTGTTTTCACGGCCATCCTGGAGAAACGGGCCATATTCAGGCCTACTTTGAGATGATCAATCTGCCATTTCTTGGTTGTGGCTACGAGGCCAGCGCCGTGTGCTTTAACAAAGTTCTCACCAAGTTGTGGCTGGAAAAATCAAATATTCCCGTCACTCCATTCATGATTGCCAAAGACTCAAAAGAAGACACCCTCCAAAAAGCGTTGGAGTTTTTTGAGTCTCACGAGTCGGTGTTTATCAAAGCTTCGAATCAAGGCTCTTCTGTTGGTTGCTACCCAGTGGATAAGAAAGAAGAATTGGAAGGAAAATTAAAAGAAGCTTTCCAATTTTCCAACTTCGCCATTATTGAAAAAAAGCTCGTTCCACGGGAATTGGAAATATCAGTTTTTGAGCGAGGCTCTCAATTGGTGGCCACTCGTCCGGGCGAAATCATTTGTCCCGACAAATTTTACAGCTACGATGAAAAGTATTCTCAAGAGTCAAAGACTCAGACAATTTTAAATCCGGACATTTCCGAGCCATTGGCGCAAAAAATCCAAGAACACGCGCGGGCGGCTTTCCAAAACTTAAAGTTGCGCCAATTTTGTCGCATGGACTTTTTTTTAGTGGAAGATCAGATCTATTTAAATGAAATAAACACCTTTCCGGGTATGACCCCCATATCCATGTTTCCGAAAATGATCGAAAACCACGGTTTTTCCTACCCTCAAATTTTAAATGAACACCTGGATTCTCTCATCAAATAAATTAAAGCTGTGGTAGACTAAAGCCATGAGTGAAAATTATCTCCAAAAGCACAGATTGGCGCTAAAGCTCAAGCCCATTTTCGTCGGGCAACTTTCGGTTGTCGACGCTCTAAGAAACAGCGCCTACTCTTTTGAGGAAGGAAGCTTTCACAAGGTTCTCTTGCCTAACGAGGGCATAACCTCCGACTTTATCCGCTCTTTCGCCAGAGACACCAGCGCCGAAATTTATATTCATAACGATGATTACGAGGAGATCAACCAAAGCTTAAGAGAAAAACTGGTCAAACTGACTCGCTCCCTCTCTATTGGCGATTCATATAAAAACGGGGCAAGGCACGCCCACTTGCTATCCCTGCAGATGGCAAATCTTTACAAAGACCCTTTTAACGACGAGCTTCTTAACAGCCAATTTCAAAGCGGTCAAAATTTAAGCAATTTGCTCATAAACAACAAAGATATTCACAGAGCTTTGTATCAAAGCGTCACCAAACAAGGACACCATTATACAGTTTCCCAGCCGTTATTGTCGTCTATTCTGTTATTGTCCTTTATTCAGAGCATGGGACTTTTTTCCGAAAAAGAAACGCAAAGCTTGTTCCTGACCTCTTACTTTAAAGACATTGGGATGAGCTTCATTCCCCGCGAAAAGTTTGAGCTTGCGCACTTAACCGACTTTGATAAAAAAAATTTTTCCGAGCACGCCGACAATTCCATGAAGATTCTTAGCGGCAGGGCTCCCTTGGCGAACAATCAATTAGAGCTGATTAAAAATCATCATTATTTAAATTATAAGATTCAGGCCATGGCCTCCAATTCAAAGTACGCGCCCAAAGAAGATTTGGTGACGGGTTTGGAATCCGCCATGTTGAGCGCCTTGGACATATTGGTCGCGATGACAAACGATCGCCCTTACAGAAAGGGAACAAGCGTTTTTCAAGCTTTGGAGCTCTTAAAGAAAGTTTTGTCAGACGAGCACCCTCAGGAATTCAAGAGCCTGGTGGTTTTTCTCAGGCAATTTTTTAGCAAATAATTTTTTTCCTTTTCAATACGAAAAATTTATTGAAAGATTGTAGTTGTATAAGCGAAGGAACGCTTTTCAAAAATGCGGGTTTATAACCAGCTAGTTATTCTAAGGAGGGAATAAATGGCATCAGCAATAAAAGAGTCTAGTCCTTTAACCGGTATCATCGCCGAAGAAACTGTCGTGATTGATTTTGGAGAACACGAGGGAAAGAGCGTGTTGGAAGTCTCCGACACTCATCCTACTTATTACACCTACTTGGTGGAGCAAAGAGAAAAAGGAAACTTTGCCATTAAAAGAACCAAGGATAAAATCTTTCGATTGTATTGCCATAGCTCTCGCTATCATTAAGATCGAATAAAAAAGAACCGCAAAAGATGCAAAAGATATTGTTAATATCTTTTTTGGGTGTACTGGGGGTTCTCTCCAGACACCTTTTGGAAACGCGTTTTGGAAACAAAGGCGAACTGCTCCCATTGGGAACCTTTCTCGCCAATATTCTGGGATGCTTTGCCGCAGGCCTCGTTTATCAATACATGACTTTAAAAACCAATAACCAGGAAATTGCCTCAATAGTTCTAGTGGGCTTTTGCGGCGGACTCACCACCTTTTCCGGATACGCGCTCACCTCTTTGAACGATTTACATGAAGGCGCTTTCTTGAAGGCCATCGCTTACCTGCTACTTTCTCCCCTGTTGGGAATTTTGGCGGCGTTTATCGGAATGAAAGTTTTTAAACTCGTCTTATAGTCGCTTTCATTAAGTCAAAATCCTTAAACAACTCCTTAAACAACAATGCGCGACATGACAGCTCGGGCTTCAATCATGCTAGAATGTCCCGTACCTTAACGGAGTGAGGTTTATGAAAGTAGCATTGATAGCTTGGCCGGTTTGCCTTTTGGCATTGAGCTTTTCCTCTTACGCCAAACTAGTTTACAACACCCAGTCCTCCTATAAAATTCATATTCTAAAAGAAGGCGAAACTCTTTCGGGGCTGCTTCAAAAAGAAAACCACAACCCTCTTTACGGCAAAGACAGATGGGTGGAAAAAGTTCTCGAGGCCAACCACCTTACTCTCGCTCAAGCAAAAAGTCTAAAGAAGGGAATGCCGGTTATTTTGCCCGCCACGGCTTTTGAAAAAGACGCCGTGGGATTGCGACAAGCGGCCATTATAAAGCACGGATTGGTGGGCAATAGAATTTCCAAGCACCAAAAAGCCACTCTCGGCTTTCAGTATCACATCAACAACCTTCAAACTTCAGAAACAAGCCTTTCTTCCGCGGAAAACTACGGACTTTTTTTGGGTTACGAAGATGAAAACCACAGAGTGTGGCGAGGACTACTTTTTCGACCTGAGCTCGAAGCGGGGGTCTTGACCCATGGAACAAACCGCTCCCAGCGCCGCGAAGTGGTGAGTTACGGTCCAAGCTTTAAATTGGACACGAGAATTTCCTTCAGAGCTCCTTCTTCGAGCGCCAGCTTTGGGCCGACTCTTGGGTGGGAATCTTCTTCCAGAGCTCTTAGCTCGGACGAGCAACTTGAAGTCAGAAGAGATCATTTGTTGTGGAGCGGAGTTTTTGTGTCAAAGCATTAAGCCAGCGGGACTTATCTCC
>JBBDND010000175.1:0-18926 GCA_040877865.1 Bacteriovoracaceae bacterium
TACCGGGAGATGGATTCTTACGCCAGCGATCTGTACGTGCTTAGCGCCTCTCCAAAGATTTTTCGACACAATATTTTTAATCTTTTAAAAAAACACGACTTCAACCCCGTCAAGGTGTACACCCGCAAAGGCCTGGAGAACAAATTCTGGTACAAGTACAACGTGGTTAAAGACGTTCTTTCCAAAGACTATGAAAAAATCATATTGGTTGGAGACGACCTGGAGGAAGATCCGGCAATCTACGACAAAATAAAAAACGACTTTCCCGACAAAGTGCTTGCCATTTACATCCACCGGGTCACCGGACACAAACTTCCAACAAGCGCCACGCCATATTTCACCGCCTATGATTTGGCCTTGCGAGAGAATATCGCCGGCCGACTGTCTTTGTCCGAGACTTGGAGCGTGGGCGAAGCGATTTTGACGGAGTCTGACTACGGCAGGCTTTTCCCCCACTACGCTGTCTGTCCCGTTAAAGCGACGGGAATGTTGTCGGGCAAAGTGGCGGCCATGGAGGAGCTGACAAGCAGGATTGGGGAAAAAATAATGAATTATTGCCGCAGAGGCTCTAAAATAGACTAAATTTTAAAACTTGGTTACTATTAATTTAATTCATACCCATATTCAAAGGAATGAATATGAACGTTCAAAACGCTTTGACTCAAGAAGAGCTGTTAAAAAACAAAAATAGCTTCAAAAAAATATTTTTCTTTCGCGTGTGCGGCACCGGCATGGGCGCCGCCGCTTGCTTGTTAAAAGAGGCGGGATATGAAGTGGAAGGCGCGGACACCGCTTACTTTCCGCCTATGAGCTCTTATCTAGAGACAACCGGCATTCCATGCCATCGTTTAGAAGATGTGGACGCGGAGTTTTTAAAAAAATACGATCTTATCGTTGTTGGCAATTCTGTTCCTCGCGACAGCGATCACGCCCGCCTCGTAGAGAATTGCGGAGCGCCCTTTGCCTCTTTTCCGTCCATTCTTGGAGCCTTCATTTTAAAAGAAAGAGAAGTTGTTGGGATCGCCGGCACCCATGGAAAAACCACCACCACTTACTTTTTAACCCAGCTATTGGAAAAATTGGGAGAGGATTGCGGCTATTTTGTGGGGGGGATTATCAATGGCAGGCCTCCGGCCAGAATGGGAACTTCAAAATATTTTGTTATAGAGTCTGACGAATACGACAGCGCTTACTTTCAAAAAATCGCAAAATTTAGGCTGTACGAGCTAAATCATATGCTGCTAACCTCTTTGGAATTTGATCACGCGGATATCTACTCGTCTCTGGAAGACATTAAAAAAGAGTTTCGAGTTTGTCTTGACGGAATTTCCGGCTCCATCATCGCGAATGACGCCTACGAGGCCGCGCTCTCTTTGAAAGAAGAGTTTAAAAAACTGAATTGGACTGTTTATGGAACAAGCTCCCCCGCGGGGCCAAAAGGGATTCAAACGGGAAGCGCCGGAAGCTCCTTTGTCTTGGAATGGAAAGGCGAAGAAATCGCTTTTGACACCAATATCATAGGGGTTCACAACGTTCTCAACATTTCGGCTTGCGCCTTGTTCTTGTTGAAGGAAGGGTTTGAAGTCTTGGAGGTTGCTCGCGCCGTCAAGGAGCTTTCCTTGGTTAAAAGAAGACAGGAAGTAAGAGGAGCTTATCAAGGCGCGGTTGTTATTGACGATTTCGCCCATCACCCAAAAGCCATTTCTCTGACAGTGGACGCCATTCAGGCCGCCTATCCCGACAGGAAAGTTGTCACTGTTTTTGAACCCGTCTCGGCCACGGCAAGGAGCTCAATCTTTCAAAAAGAATTCGTCCAAAGCCTTTTGAGTTCGGGCAAAGTGATATTGGCCTCGAATCCTATGCGGACCACCGTTAAAAATTCCGACAATCTTGATTGTTCTCTATTGGCAAAGGAGCTGAACAGCGGGGGAGTGGAGGCCTGCAATTGCGAAAGTTTGGCCCAACTGCGCCAACAAATTGATCAATGGGCGGATAGCGAAAGCGTTTTGCTGATTTTAAGCAATAGAACCTGTTTAGGCTTGTGGGAATCTGATTTTGTCGCGCAAATTTCTTAGTTTAACATTAAGCTTTTTCTTGTCTTCTCTGTCTTTGTCGTTGGCTCTGGCGCCGTCGCAAGCCTTTGGGGAAGACGGACTCGTAACCTGGTCGGGAAATCTATACAAGAAAGCCCACCAATACAAAACTTTGCACGGCAAGTTTTCCAAAGCCGTCTGTTCGCCGGGGGCGGATCAAAAATATTATAAATATCTAAGAAAATATAGAGGCTCCGGTTTTTACTTGCCGCTGGTTGGCAACGACATTGATCGCGAGGCCATAAGCAAGAACCTTTCCCACTTTAAAAAGAAGATTGCCCACATTCAAGAAACCAAAAAAAAATTAAATGAAATGGAGACGCTGCCTGAGTTTGGAAAATTAGCCTCTCCTTTGAATGAAAGTCTTCGAAAACTGCTTCATTTCAAAAAAGAGTACTCTCAGGAAATCGGGAAGGAAAAAAAGTTAAAGTTAAGGTCCGAGTCCAACCAAGAGTTGGCGCGGCTAAAAAAGCGGGTGGACGCTTTTATGGACGAGATTTTCTTTCTTAAAAGTTACCATTTTCCAAACGACCATTTAGAAAATCGCAGACAGTTTGAGCTGTATAAAGATCGCAAAGACAACAAGAGCCAAAAAAAAGCGAATAAAATCTTCTTCTTTCGAAAAATAGTGGAAGACGGAACTTACAACGCCGATCACGGCGGCTCCGATCTGTTTTTGCGCTCAACTTTGGACACCTTGTATCTCACGATTCAAAAAGAAAAAAACTTTATTTCAGAAAACTTGCGCTACGACCTTGAATGGACGTTGCGATACGTTGAGTCCATTTTAGGAAGAAGTGGCGCCGCAAAGGAACAAATTGAGCGGTTGGAAGAATGGGAATCGCGAACCAAGGGCAATTACGACTTCTATCAAGACATTATTAAAGTCAAAAATCGGAAGAAGGCTCAGAAGCTGGTTAAAAACAAGAACAACGCCTCGCTCAAACTAAAAGAATACGTCTACACCAAGCAGGCCGAAGTTTATAAATGGTGGAAAGACAAACCGGAACTTATGAAGGCTCTTTTTGTCATGGAAACCATTTTGTTTAACGAGGTGGGAAGAGTTGACGGAAAAGACGCCTTGGAAAGAAGGGATGTGGCGCAAATTGTTTTAAACAGGGTGGAGGACCCTTTTTACAGCTCCCTTAGTCCCGACCAAGAGCTGGTTAAACACTTGGGAATGGCTCAAGAGGAATATTCTAACCACAAATGGCTAAACACGCTGTTTCGGGTTGGGGAATTTTCTTTCACCTACCATTACATTTCCAGCGTGGTAAAAATCTTTTGCCCGGACATGTCCAGAGTGGGAAGAAATCTTAGGGCAAAAAACGTGAAAATCTCTCTAAAAGCGCTTAAAAATGATCGCAAAGAATTTAACGTTTTAAGGTACTTCTCCAGAGTCTCCATGCTGGGGAAAATAGACATGTCCACAGTCTGGTTTGACTATGAGAAGTACCCTGAACGGCCGGGTTATGAGGTTTTGAATCAAAGAAAGCTGGCGCGGCTCTTTTTAGGAGGAAAGTATCAATACTTGTACTCTTACCAGGATCCCGAGGGCGCCTCTTTTCAAGTGGTAAGGATCGGGGACGACATCTATTGCGCTAAATGGGAAAAGGGCAAACCTAAGTTTTTTAAGTACCGCGATCCCCATCTATTTAAATATTTTATAAAGAAGTAATTGCTCAAATGATTCCCCTAATGTATAAAAACAGCTCTGCTTGTAGAGTATTATTTATTTAGTTGTGTAGCTCGGAGGCGACAATGTTAAAAGATTATCTCTTCACGTCCGAATCAGTGACAGAAGGACACCCTGATAAAATCTGCGACCAAGTAAGCGACGCGATCTTAGACGCGCTGTTGGAAAAAGATCCAAACGCCCGCGTGGCCTGTGAAACTTTGGTGACGACAGGACTGGTTCAATTAGCCGGGGAAATCACCACAACCGCCAATATTGACTACCATGAAGTGGCGCGAGAAACCATTCGCCAAATAGGTTACGATCACTCGGACAAAGGCTTTGACGCCAACACGTGCGCGGTCAACCTGGCTTTGGACAAACAGTCTCCCGACATCGCTCAGGGGGTGAATGAAGGTTCTGGAGTAGATCTTGATCAAGGGGCCGGCGACCAAGGAATCATGTTTGGTTACGCTGTTAACGAAAGCGACTCCTGCATGCCTCTGACCATCGATTTGTCCCATAAACTGGCAAAGCAATTAAGCGCCGTAAGACATAACGGAACTTTGCCTTGGCTGCGCGCCGACGGCAAAACCCAGGTTTCCGCCCAATATGTGGACGGGAAAATAAATAGAATCGAGGCCATTGTCGTTTCCTCCCAGCACGCCCCCAATATTGAACAAAAAGAAATTCACGAGGCCGTGCGCGAAGAAGTGATTAACAAGATTGTGCCCAAAGAGCTTATAGACAACAAAACCAACATCTATATAAATCCCACTGGCAAATTCGTCATCGGCGGCCCTTTGGGAGACGTAGGCCTCACCGGCAGAAAAATTATCGTAGACACCTATGGCGGACATGGAGCGCACGGAGGCGGAGCCTTTTCCGGGAAGGACCCTTCAAAGGTGGACCGATCGGCCACTTACGCCGCCAGACAAGTGGCCAAGCATATTGTAGCCGCGGGACTGGCCGACAAAGCCTTGGTTCAAGTCGCCTACGCCATTGGCATCTCTAGGCCAATGTCATTTTTAGTCGACACTTTCGGCACCAATAAAGTGGATCAAGAGGCCATCACTAAAGCCGTGAACGATATCTTTGACATGCGGCCCAAGGCCATTGTCCAGCGCATGAATCTCTTAAGACCTATTTATCGGGAGACCGCGGCGTACGGCCACTTTGGAAGAACTTCCAATGAAGGCTTTACTTGGGAAAACCTTGATTATCTTGAAGAGCTTAAATCTAGATTTTAATCTGAAGCCCCGCAAGGGGCTTTTTACTTTTAAAAAGTGTAGAATCTCTTTATATGGATAATATTTATTTCTTAGTTCGCTTCACTCCCTTTTGGGCCGTTCCCTTGGCGCTGATAGCGGCGGAGTTTTCTTATATTTTTTGGATTAGGAAGAAAAAGAAGCGCGTTTTCGCTTGCCTTGTTCTTACATTTTTCGCTCTCGGTTGCTTGGTGTTCTATTATTGGGCCGGCGGTCCCGAGAAATCGGTAGAGTTTCTTATTGATGTGATTCACTTTTTCACCAGGTAGAATTTAAACACTCCAAGTTGTTGATTTTAATTAGATTAAACTTTTGTTAAGGTAAGATTAAGAAAGAATTTCCCGGTGTCTAAAAATTGACACCCCCTGCTTACTTCGCTAGCATTTAATGCGAGAGAGAGAAAACACTATGGATGACATTAATTTCTTACATGATTCTTACGAAGCCAAATCCGCTATCCCTTTGGTTAATTCCGAGCCGGACGAGTTGGAGCAATTTGGATTAAATCCCCGAATTTTTATTGTAGAAGACGATAAAGTTTTGGGTTTAAGCATAAAAAAATATTTAATGAAGACACTCAATTGCGAGGTTGAGCTTTTTACCAATTCTATGGATTGTCTAACCCGTTTGATGACAGATCCACTAAAGACCAAACCCTTTTGCTTGATCACAGATATCAGTCTTGAACAGGGAGCCGACGGGCTGCTTCTCATTGATAACTTAAAAGAGAAAGGTTTCAATTTTGTCTCTATCGCGATGACTGGTTTTGCCAGCATTGAAACCGCCATTTCGGCCACGAGAAAAGGCGTTTTTCACTATCTGACCAAGCCCTTTGAATTGGAAAATTTGCAAAAATTGGTGATTGAGGCCATCTCAAAAAAGCTCGGAATCAGTCTGTCTCAACTCAAGTCCGAGATTGAAACCATAAGCAAAGCTCGGCCTAAAACCATCCGCAACGTCAAAATCGAAAAGCCGGGGGAAGACGACGTTTTTTGCCAAATGATAGGCCGCTCAAAAGTGATGAAAGACGTTTTTGAGCGCATTAAAAAAGTCGCGCTGACCGAGTCCACGGTTTTAATCACCGGACACTCCGGAACCGGCAAGGAATTGGTGGCTCACGCCATTCATGAACTTTCTTCCCGTAACCAAAAACAAAAGATTTCCGTCAATTGCGGCGCCATTCCCAGAGACCTCTTGGAATCGGAGCTGTTTGGACATGTTAAAGGCTCTTTTACCGGAGCCATCTCTAACCGAAAGGGCCGTTTTGAAATGTCGGACAAAGGGTCCATTTTTCTCGACGAGATCGGGGACATGCCGCACATGTTGCAAGTTAAACTTTTGCGGGTTCTTCAAAACAGAACCATTGAGCCGGTTGGCTCCACTGAAACGATTAAAATAGACACAAGAGTTATCGCCGCCACTCACCGGGATTTGGAAAAAATGGTGTTGGAGGGAAAATTTAGAGAAGATTTATTTTACCGCTTAAACGTCATTCCGATTAAAATACCGGCTTTAAAAGAAAGAAGGGAAGACATTCCTCTTTTGATTTCTTATTTTGTCGACAGGTTTTCATCCGCCGACAGAAGCAACGAAGTGACGTTCTCCGACGAGGCGCTGGAAATGCTGTTGGCCTATGATTGGCCGGGCAATGTGCGCGAGCTTGAAAACATTATTGAAAGACTTGTTATCTTAAGAGGCGGCAATGAAATATGGCCGGAAGATCTTCCCGCCAAGATTTTTAGGCACAACCCCTTGGCCACCGATCATTACAAACATATTTTTGAGCTGCCGGAAGAGGGAGTCGATTTGAAGAAGGTGTTGTCTGACATCGAAGACTCTCTTATTCTTCAGGCCCTAAGCTACACCGACGGCAATAAAAACCAAGCCTCAAAACTTTTAAGCCTTAATCGCACCACTTTGATCGAAAAGATGAAAAAGAAGGCCTTGCATATTTAATGGGCCGGCGGCGGAGCTGTCCGACATTCTTGGAGACGCGTCCCTTTGCGAGGCGTCCAAAGACTCTTTAATTCAAAAAATATTTAGTTTAAAACCCGAAACCTGTGAACAGGGCATAAAAACCTCCAATCCAAATCTTTACGCCGGTCTGGCTCAAGAAGCGCTTTCAACAAGTTTTTCAGATTATCACAGCGTCTTGGAGGATTTAAATGACGGAGAGACTTTAGTTGACTTGGGCGCCGGCTACGCAAAAGGAAGCTTGTTGTGCCAGGCCCTGGGTTTTAAAAAGACTTGCGTCTCTTTAGAGTTGTCGCGGCAAAGAATTCAGCATTCTAAAAATATCGCGCGGGAGAAGGGACTTGATCCGGGGCTTATTCGACCATTTGATTTGCGAAACGGACAGATTCCTCTGGCCCAGGCGTATTTTGTTTATTTGCCGCTTGGAGAGTTGATATTTAAACCGCTTGAGTCTTTGCTTGATCGGAAACATCCATGCGTGTTTTATGTGGTTGAATCTCACGGCGATGTCATCGACTTTTTTGAAAGCCTTAGCTGGTTTAAATTGGAAAAAGTTTTAACCAGCGCGTCTCCCAGACATAAAATGGGGGTGTACAAGTTTCGTTTCTCCCCGCAAAAAATAATCGAAGCGCTCGATATTAATTCCTATCAGCTGATTTATTGGCTGTTGCAAAACTATTCAAAAAGCCCAAGTATCGGCCTGGTCAAAGAAAACGCGTCGGCGCAAGTTTCAGCGTCTGATTTAACGCCTTTAAAGTACAATGGTCAAATGATGTTTGAAAGCCTGAGTCTAAAGCGTATCGTTGATTTTAAAAACGTCTATGTTTCTTCCGCTGCATTGGGGGGCTCAATAAGCCTATACAGGCGATGTGAAAGGCTTTATACTGAACGCTCTACGAAGGAAAATAAAGTGAGTAAAAATACAGAAGAAAAAAGATACTTTTGCGCCAGAGTTATGGCCGACACCAATATCTACGTGGTTGAGCTGGGAGACTTTGATTTTAAATACGGCCGTGAAGTTGTTATTAAAACAGAGTTCGGAGAAGATTTGGCTTTTATTTCCAGCTTTCTCTTTGCGAATCCCAAAAAAGAGGGCGCTTATCAAAGTGGAAGAATGCTTGGGTACGCCACTGAAGAAGACAGGGACCGGGCGCTTGAGAAGCTTGCTGAATCCAGAATTGTAAGGAAGAAGATTGAAGAAGTCTGTCAAAATTTTAAGCTTAAAATGAATATCACTCACGTTTTGCTTCCGCTTAAAGGAAAATCTTTGGTGATTTACTACACGGCCAAAAGCAGAGTCGATTTTCGCGAGTTGCTAAAGCGCCTGAGAGGGGAGTTTAAACAAAAAATTGTCATGCGCCAAATTGGATCAAGAGACAGAATGGACTCTTTTGTGTTGGACTCGCGCATTCCTTTAAATAGCTTCCGGATTTCTTCTTAAGGACTCTTTGATTTTTCTTTCTTTTGATTTTCTTTCTTTTGATTTTCTTCTAGCGATTTTCGGATAAAATACTTTAAAACCTTGCTTCTCCCGGCGCCGCCGACAATTTCATTGAGTCGATTGTAAAGCTCTTCTTCGTAAATAAGCGAGTGGACGGTGCCTGGCCCGCTGTGAACTCGGCCCATGGCTTTGTCCATCTTGGCAAAGGTGGAGGCCATCTTCCGGGCAAGCCCGTTCTTGTCCAGGTCTCTTAAGAACAAGTCAAGCCTCTCGCTTGCCTTATTGACATTTTTTAATGTGGAATAGATGTTGGCGTCTTTATTCATTTGATCTAAAAATACCTCAAACTTTATCAGAGCTCGCTCGGTTCTTTGCGCGATGGCTCCGCCTTGTTCAGCAATGTCCGGCAGAGTCAGGGAAGGGTGCGGCTTTAAGACGTCTGAATCGGGATTGAACGGCTTCGAGCTGGAGCTTCCTCCTTTAATCTCCACAATTTTGTCTCCCACCAGTCCTTGGGAGCTGATATCCACCAGCGAGTCCTTTTTTATCCATTTTAAAAACTTGGCGTTGATCTCCAAGCGAAGCCGCACTTTGTTTTCTCCCACGATGTCGATTTCCCGCGCCTTGCCCGCCTTGATTCCTTTTAATTGGACCATGGCGCCTTCGCGCAAGTTGTTGGCGGAGGGAACAACGGCCTCAAGGGAGATCCTTTTTGAAAAAAATTGGTTTTCGGTTCCGATAGTGACGGCAAACACCATGAAAACGCCCGCCATCAGCGAGATAAAAACTCCCGTTTTGATCAAGTTGCGTTTTTCTTTTTCTCTCACGCGCTTTTCCCCTCCATGGCAAAGAAGTCCAAAACGTGGGGATCTTTGCTCTCTTTCATTTCTGAAGGCGCGCCGTTAAAGCGCACCTTTCCTTTGCCGATGATAAGTATTCTATCACAGACCTCCATTGCAGCCGCCATGTCGTGAGTCACAAAAATCGAAGCTATATTTCGCTTTTGCGCAATCTTCATAATCGCAACGACGTTGGCCACATTTTTGGGATCAAGCCCGGCGGTGGGCTCGTCATACAGGATCACTTCGGGATTTAAAATAATGGAGCGAGCCAGCCCGATTCTCTTTTGCATGCCGCCGCTCAAATCGGCGGGCATAAGACTCTTGGTTTCGGGCAGACCGACAATGTCCAAAGCTTCTTCTATCTTTTTATCTATGGCCTGCCAGTCGAGGCGGGTGTGGGCCTTTAGGGGATAGGCGAGGTTTTCAAAGACGTTCATGGAGTCAAACAAAGCCCCGCTTTGGAAGGCGTAGGCGATCCGGGTTCGGACTTTGTAAAGATCTTCTTCTTTAAGATTGTCGACTCTTTCACCTCTAAAAAGAATCTCTCCACTGTCGATATTGTCAAGGCCAATGATCGCTCTTAGCAAAACGCTCTTGCCCGCTCCCGAACTGCCAAGCAGGCCAAGACTTTCATTGGCGCCAAGGGCGAAGTCAATCCCTTGGTGAATCATGGAACCGTCAAAAGATTTGTATAAATTTTTTATTTGTAAAATGTTTTCCATATCGCCTAATTTATTTTGCCTAATTTAGATTGCAAAAAAAGTTAAAAGTATTTTGCTTAGAAAAAAGTCGGAAATCAAGATTCCGATAGAGCTGGACACCACCACCCAGGTGGTGGCGTCGCCCACGCCTTTGGTGCCTTTTGTAGTGTTAAAGCCTTTATAGGCGGCGGTTATAGTGATAATGACTGAAAAAAACGCGGCTTTGATGATGGCGCTGAGCACGTCGTAAAAGTGGAGATATTCCAACACTTTATTTATATAAAACCCGGGCGGAATGCCAAACTCCGTCAAACTTATAATGAGCCCGCCAACAAGTCCCATGAAAGCGCTGAAGACGGTTAAAAGAGGAAGAGAAAATAGCACCGCTAGAAATCTTGGCGCCACCAAGACCCTGACGGGCGAAGTGCCCAGCGCCCTGATGGCGTCAATTTGCGAAGTGACGTTCATGGAGCCAATTTCCGCGGCTATGCCGGAGCCAACCCGCCCGGCGATTAAAAGCGAAGTCAAAATTGGGGCCAGTTCTCTCATTAAAGAGACGGCGACAATTGAGGGAACATAAAGAGTTCCGCCAAATTCATTTAAACCGTGTCCAAATTGCAGAGTCATGACCAAACCAATTACAAAACCTATAACGCCTGAAATAAGAGCGGAGCCAATTCCCAAAACCACGATTTGCTCCACAATGGCGTGAAAGTAAAAAGGTCTGGAGAGGGACGCCGCAAGTGTTTTTCCTAAAAGTCTTGCGATCTGGCCTACTTCCAAAAAGAAGCCGGAGGCTTTTGTTGCTTCTTTTTGTATCATTGCTTCACTTCCTTAACTTCCATCGCTTCAAGAAATTGATCAAAAAAAAGCTCGATTTGCTCTCGCGAGGGGGAAATGCCGTTTAGATCGTAATAGCAATCGTCGAGCTTAAAACCAAAATGGCGCAAAAAGACAGGCCGGCCTTCATATGTCGCGGCAATTTTTGAATACAGGCCTTTTAGGCCTCTGACCGAACGCTCCCGTTGGTTCTCGATTTTTATCTCATCCCCCAATTGCTGAATGTGTTCTAAAGCCAGCCCTTTTAAAGGCTTGTCATAATAATTTGCGCAATAGCTGTTGGCGTAAAAGACGGAACCTTTTCCGTTGGTGAAAAAGCTCTGCGCTTTTTCGTTTGATTTTCTTTTCCATTCCTTTGGCGCGTCTTTAAACTTCAAGGAATGGTCTTTTTTAATGGACAAACTTCTGTCATCCATAACAGAGCATGAAGGTAGGGCAATAAATAAAATGCCTATAGCGCAGAATTGAATAGGAAAGAGACGCGTCTTCATGAAAATCCAAGTTTTGTTTCTTTCATTATAGAGAGCTCTAAATATAAGTAAATATTGAGATTTTCTGCCCTGTTAGAAAAATGACAGGAAAAAAATTGCCCATGAGTAAAAATTTCCTTTTAACTCGTCCAAAATCCTGTAAAATAAAGGGGAGGGCTTTATTAGGATGATAAAGCGACTAAACGAAACAGGAAGTTTCTTAATGCGGCAAAGAGCAACGTTCAAAATTCTGACATGTCTTTTGATGGCAATCGGCTCAATTGTTCCCGTCTATGCGCAAACTCTTGTTCAAGAAAATTTCAAAACACATTTAAGATGGTCTCTGCAAGCTAAAAAAGAACAAGTTTCGATAAACAAGGATGGAAACTTTTTGGTTTTCAAAACGTTGGATCAAAGTTTGTTTAGCCAATTGGTTGGCGATTTCGCAAAATTGGACAGCAATAAAAATTACTTTACCGGATTTAATTACCAACAGGGCCAGGGCGGCGTTCCTTCTGAAATTAAAGTTGGACTAAAAGACGACAGCATCGAGCTTTTTTCTTTTTATAAAGACAAAGAAGACAGGCACATTCTGGACTTTTGGATAAACCAAGATTTGGTGGTCACTAAAAAAGCGGCTCTTCAAAAAAAGCCTTTGGCAAAAGCGCCCCCCAGGCCAAAACCGGTCAAAAAGGTCGCAACGAAGACTCAAAAAACTCCCTCCAAAAAGAAAAACAAGCTGGACAGCCCCATTAACGTTTTGGATCCTGAAAGCGTCGTGGCAAAAGAGGAAGAAAAAGGCTTCCGGGATTTTCGTTATGGCGCGGCTTTTGTTTGGGATTACCCCGCTTTTATTCCGCCCTTGGAAAGCGAAGTCAATCTTTCAATAAAAGGACCTGATTTCTTTTATGAAATCAAAGACCGCCCCTTCCAAGACGGGGATAAAAAAGAGGCTCACATGCAACTTTCGGTCAACTTTTATAAAAAACAAAAATGGGGACTGATGACAAAGTCCATCGAGCTGTATGAAAAACAATACGGCAAAGATTCAAATAGAGACATTAACGACTTCATGAAAGCCGTTTCGATGATAAGAAACGTGATAAAGCCCAAAGTTCAAACAAAATTGGACAAGCGCCAGGCCGTTGAAAATGAAGACGGAGAAATGGTTTACTTGGAGCCGGAGGTCAGCTCCAGCGACAAAGGGATAGTGGGAGCCGCTCTCAATATTTTACAAAATGTTGTCGATCGAACTGAAAACTATGAGTTGAAAAAAGCTTGCATGCGCTACCTTCTAGAGTCTAACTTAAAAGACGCGGATTATATTCGCTCTTTGCAGATGGCCAAACAGCTTTATGTCGCCGCCACCGGACAGTTTGACGATGAAATGATTGTAAGAAGTTCCCGCGTCATCTTGTATTCCCTTGCCAAACTTAAGCAATTGAAGAAGATGGAAGAGTTTTTGAACAATAAAGCCGTCATCAGAGTTCTTCCGGCTCAAGAGGGAGACGCCTATGTGGCCTTTACCAATCTTTCCAAAGGCGAAAAAGACCAAGTGTTGGCCGCCTACCGGGCCAATGAAAAAAGCTACGCGAAACCGGTTCATCCCGCCATTCTTTTCAACGCTGCCGAGGCTCACTTCCAAAGCGCTGAATACGAGCAGGCCATAGGATTGTTTGACGAATTTTTGGCCAACTACTCGTTTTATGACGTCGCGGCGTTCGCCAACTTAAGAATGGCTTTAAGCTACGATCTTTTGGGGCGCGACGAATCAAAAACCCTTAAGCTTTATGAGAACGCGATTAACAAAAGCTCTTTGCCCGAGGCGGGCTACGAAGCGAAAATTAGATACGTCGGATTGCGAGTCGCTCGAAAAAGAGACCTCGGCCGGGAAGATTTGGAGACGATTTCCTTTTTAGAGGCGAGCCCAGTTGAAAAGAAAAGCCTTCATGGCGATTTGAGAAAGTTGTTGTGGCTGACTCGTTTGCGGACGTTAATCTCCCAGCAAGATTATGAAGCCGCGTTGGCCTACTTGAGCTCAGTTCCTCTGGACACTCTTAGACAGGTTGAAAGAAGAACGTTTAACGGCGACGGAGCGGAAATTGTGTTGGGCATTATCAAAGAAGCCTATTTAAAAGAAGACTACGCCAGGGCCGTTAAGGTTTGGGAAGTTTTTAAAAACAAGTATGAAGACAAAGTGGCGGCGAATCCATACATGAACTTTATCGTTTCGGACTCCTTTTTAAAACTTGGACTGACCAAAAGCTTTGAAAGGTCCTTTAAAGAGCTGGAGAAGATGAAGAGCTCGTCTCCAAGAGTGTTTCCACGATGGGTGAGGGCTCACAAGGAAATAGATGTCGGCGATTATTTAAACGAGTTGAGACTGGCCAAGATTATTCAAAATGGAGACTGGGAAGCCGCCGAGCGTCATTTGAAGAGCCTGAAAAACGCCAAGAATATCAACTATAATTATTACAAGGGACTTGTTTCCTATCATTTGAAAAAATACAATGAATCAACGAAGTTTTTCGAAAAACTTCTCGTTAAACCAAACGCAAAAAATATATTGTCTCCCCGCCAGAGTCTAACCATGTTAACAAGTTACTCAGAAGCTTTGTACCAAGGAAACGACCAAGAAAGGTTTAGAACCAACACGGCCGCCTTGTTAAACGACTTAAGACGAGGTTCCGGAGCAAATCGATCCAAGGCAATAGAGCGTCTTGAATACTTGTACATTGAATCTTTGAATGGCGAAAAGAACTCCGACCAGAAACTTTTGGACAGAAAAACTAAAGAGTTCTTAGCTGAAAACGCGCAATCCACCTACGCATACCGAGTCAAGTACATAAGGGGCTTGTCTCTGGTTAAGAACGCGGACTTAGAGCAAGGGAAGCGCTTGTTGGAAGAATTAATTAATGGAGAAGGAACCCCGGAGTATTTAAAAGGATTGGCGAGATCGGAATTGTCTTCGCTAGTTTTAAAAAATAGAAAATTATAAATAGCAAAGTAAGACAGGAGGTCGAATGTTTGCATCAGAAGTAAAGTTGGTCGGGAATCATCCCAAGTTTAAAAAAGCCCTTGAATTAGCGAAGAACATCGCCGTTACAAAAGCTCCCGCTCTTGTCACCGGCGAATCTGGGACTGGCAAGAAAGCCTTTTGCCATTATGTTCATCAAAACTCCGCCAGGAACGCCGCCGAAATTCAAACGGTTGATTGTTCTGTTGATTCGTCAAAAGTTGAAAATGAAATCCTTGGTTATAGAGACGAGGAGTCGGGAAGATTTCACAAAGGCGTTTTGGAAAGGGCCAACGGCGGATCTGTCATCCTGGCAAATATCGACGCGTTGGACGAAAAATTTCAAAAAAGGCTGTACACTATTTTGCAAGAGCTGCCCGACTACGATTTGGATGTAAGAATCTTGGCAACGACCTCCAAAAATTTGTCAAAATATGTCGGCGCCGGCCGTTTTCACAGAGCTCTTTACACTTATTTTTCGGGCTCTCAGATTAATCTTTCTCCTTTGCGCGAAAGAGGCGAGGACATTGTCGTCATCGCCAAGCACTTTGTAAACGCTTGGGCCGCCGCAAACAACGCCGCCTCCGCCGTCTTTACAGAAGAAGCCATAAACAAGATAGCGAACTTTTACTGGGCTCACAATGTGTCGGAGCTTAAAAGCGTGATTGAAGGGTCTGTCGCCAATATTCAAAATGGCGAAATTGACATCAACGCCGTTGAATTGGGCGAGAAAAAAGCCGAAGCTCAAACGCAAGAGGCGGATGAAGACGGGTTTAGACTTATGTCTTTGAAAGAGGCCGAAAAGCTGCTTATCAAAAAGGCTTTGATCCACACTTCTGAAAACAGGACTCAAGCCGCTAAAATTTTGGGCGTTTCTATCAGAACTTTGAGAAACAAGATCAACGAGTATAGAACGCATGGAACTAACTACTTTGTTAACTTGAGATAAGGGTTGCCGCATGAATGTTAACGACAAGACATTAAAAGCGCTGGCCGCGGCCGTTAAATTCCGCGAGATGAGACAAGAAATCATTTCATCCAATATCGCAAACTCGGAGACGCCGGGGTACAAGTCCAAAAAGTTGGATTTTGAATCCGCCTTGGCGAGAGCGTTGGACGTGGACGGAGAAATGGGAATGAAGGTCCAAGAAGGCAAGCACTATGATGTGGGCAGCGGCGGCTTTGACAACCTTCAACCAGAACTTTACAACGATCCGAACGGCGTTGTCAGCGAAGACGGAAACACTGTCGACCGGGAAGCTGAAATGGCGAAAATGACAGAGAACAAGATCATGTACGACGCCTTGGTTCAGTTGATGAATAAAAAGATGGGACTGATGAAATACGCCGTCCAATCTGAAAGGTAATTGAAAGGAGACTGAATGGATTTGTTAAAAAGCATGAAAATTAGCTCGAGCGGTTTGTCGGCGAACAGGAAAAGAATTGAGGCAATCTCTTCCAATATCGCCAACGCGCAAACCACCCGCACGGCCGAAGGCGGACCCTATCGAAGAAAAGAGGTGGTGTTTGGCTCGGAACCGGCGCGAGACTCTTTTTCTGAAATTCTTGAGGGAGAAATTGACGCTCAAGCTCAAACCGTTCACGCGACAGAAGTTGTCTCCACCAACAAAGCGCCGGTTTTAAAGTACGATCCCACTCATCCGGACGCGAATGAGGAAGGATATGTGGCGATGCCCGACGTGAATGTTATGAAAGAAATGGCGGATATGATCTCGGCTCAAAGGGCTTATGAATCCAATATCAGCGCCATCAACACCACAAAAAGCATGGCCATGAAGGCTTTGGAAATTGGAAGGAACTAAGGGGTAAACGATGTCGATACAGACATTTAGTCAAATGCAAAACACTTTAAAAAACTATGACGTGTCCAATTGGTCGAAAAGTGTCGAGTTTGGAAAAAAAATGGATTTTGGAGAAGGCCTGGAGGGGGTGTCTCCCGGCGAGTCTTCGTCCAAAACATTTGGCGACTTTCTTTTGGAATCCGTTTCTCAAGTGAATAAAATGCAACAAGACGCCGACGTGGCCGTTCAAAAATTGGCGAGCGGCGAGAGTCAAAATTTACACGAGACGCTTTTGGCTGTGGAAAAAGCCGATATCGCTTTTAAGACGATGAATCAAATTCGTTCAAAAGTGATCGACGCTTACAGAGAAATTATGAAGATGCAAATATAGTTTAACAGGAAGTTAAACAGTAATGGAATCAGGAGGATTCTTTGCAAGACTTTTTCAAACAGGTTAGTCAAAATTTTATTGAATTTTTCCAGTCTTTGGATGTGAATCGGCGCATAGGCTTGGTTGCCATTGGCGGGCTCATTCTGGTGACAATGGTTGGCGTGATCATGTGGGCGGCGAAAACCCAATACAAGCTGTTGTACACCGATCTTTCAAAGGAAGACGCGGCCACCATATCGCAACTTTTGGAATCGGGAAAAATCGCTTATCAGATGGGGGACGAAGGCAAGAGCATTTATGTTCCCGAAGACCAAGTGGACATATGGAGGCTTGAAATCGCCAAAAAAGGCGTCGATTTCAATTCCACTATAGGATATGAGGTTTTTGACAACCAAGCGTTTGGCACCACCAGCTTTGTTCAAAAGATCAACAAGCAAAGAGCCCTTGAAGGCGAGTTAATGAAAACCATTAAACATATTCGCGGGGTGAAGCGGGCCAGAGTCCATCTGTCCCTGCCCGAGTCCAGCCCGTTTGTCACGGAAAGAAAACCTCCGGGCGCTTCTGTTGTTCTTGACGTTGAAAGGGGACTGACTCTTACAAAAGACGAAATAAAGGGCATCCAGCATTTGATATCCGCCTCTGTTGACGGGATGAGGATAAAAGACGTGGTCATTATCGACTCCAAAGGCGAGAAAATGACCGAAAACGTTCGCGACGACATGTCCAGACACACGGCCAACCGGCTGGCGCTGGAGTCCAAGGTCAATCGAAAGTACGAAAGCCAGATCGAAGAAATATTAAAAAGAGTTGTGGGCGAAGGAAAAGTTATAGCCAAGGTAAATGTAAAAATGGATTTTACCGAAACTTTCTCAACCCAAACCTCTTACGACGGGGAAAACTCGGCGGTGGTGAGCGAGGTCGACAATAAACAACATTTGCAGGGAAGAAGGCCCTCCCCTCAAGGCATTCCCGGAGCAAGGGCCAACTTGCCCGGAGAACAGCCGCAACCCGGCATTCCCGAGACAACAAATGACGTGGATAAAAGCCTGGTCACCAGAAATTACAATGTGCCAAAAACCGTCACTCAATCCAAAAAGCCGGTGGCCGCCATTGAAAATGTTTCCGTAGCCGTTATGGTCGACGGCAAGCGCGTCCAAATGAAAGGCGAAAACGGCGGGGTCATGCTGAACGAAGACGGGTTGCCAGTTACCAAGTACGAGCCCTGGTCGGAGGCCGAGATCGCCAACTTTAAGGCCATTGTGGCCAGCGCCATCGGAGTTAGCGAAGCCAGAGGAGACAAGCTGGTCATTAAAAACATGGAGTTTGCCAAAGAAGACCTTTCGGAAGCGGAAGCGCTGCTTAGACAAAGAGAAAATCGCGAGATCATCAAAAATCTTACCAAATATTTAATGATCGGAATTCTGATCACCCTGCTTTTCTTTGTGGTGGTCAGACCGTTTATCCAGTGGGTTACAGAAAACACCGTGGAGTCCATTGAAGACTTTTTACCTAAAACAATTGAAGAGCTTGAAAAGATACAGGCGAATCAAAAGCTGCCGGGGCTGGAGGACGCGCTTCCCACCATTGAAGACAAAATGAACCCCGAAAAGATTGAAGGGAACATGATTAGGGAGAGAATTATAAACCTGGTTGAGTCCAATCCCGCAAAGGCGGCGCAAGTGGTGCATGAAATGATTCACGCGCAAGACTCAACCAAAGAAATAGCGTAACTATTACGAGCCAACCAATAGGAGATTGACGTGGCAGAAGCTAAAACCTTAGATCCAGAAGTTGAATACGCTCTCTTGTCCGGCCTGGACAAGTCGGCGATCTTGATGAGCTCGCTTGGCCCAACCACCGCCAAAATGGTCTTCAAATACATGAAAGACAACGACGTCAAAAGACTTATCAACAACATGTCCCAAATTAACAAATCGCCTATCTGGATGGTGAAAAGAGTTTTGGAAGAATTTTACTCCATGTTGAACGAAGACGCCGACTTGTTATTTTCGGAAAATAAAGGAAGGGATTTTATTCTTTCCACTTTGGGAGAAGACCGGGCGAAGCAACTGCTTGGACAAGTTGTCGAAGTGGGTACCGCCAACACTCTTGAGTCGTTGGAGTTGGTCGACACCAGAACGCTTGCCAATTTTTTAATTAACGAGCATCCGCAAACAATTGCGCTTATAATCGCCCATCTTAGCACCGAGAGAAAGGTCGACGTCTTGCGCAAGCTTCCGGAGGGATTACAGGCCGAGGTCGTGTTAAGAGTCGCCAATTTGGACTTTGTGTCCCCAGAGTTGATAGCCCAGTTGGACGACGTTCTAAAAACCGAGCTTTCAACGCTTGGATCCATCGACACCCAACAGCTTGGGGGGGTGGAACCAATCGCCGACATGCTCAATATGATGGA